>DGQJ01000203.1:3510-13778 GCA_002389705.1 Bacteroidales bacterium UBA4417 | reverse complement strand
GTAAACGAGTAGAAAACTACGGTTAATGCTGTAATTGCTAAAAATATCTGCTTTTTCATGGTATTCAGTTTTTAAGGGTTGGTAAGGATTAATTTTTATGATGCAAAGGTATGTTGCTACCTTGCATGCCGGGTTACACATTCAGGAAGAGTTGTGGTACTTTCAGGAAAAGATGATTCCCGAAGTAAAAATTTGCCGGCCTCATGGGTCGGCAGTTTGCTTGCTATCTGTCCCTCCCAGTGGCTTCGACAGGCTCAGCCCGGCAGGGAGGGAAAAGGAGCATTATAGCAGGCTGGTTAGCCCGGAATATCTACGCTTTATACGAAGGATAATCGGTATATCCTTTTTCATCAGCGGTATAAAAGAGGTCCATTTTCAGGTCGGCGGATAGCGGGTAATTGTTTTGAAAACGATCAACCAGGTCGGGATTGCTGATCATAGGCCGGCCGAAAGCTACCAGGTTGCCCAGGTTGTTCGAAAGATCGGTTTCTGCCCTTTGCTGGTCGTAACCACCGGCAAGTATAACTGTGTTTGCAAAGTTTTTGCGAATGGTATTTTTCATTTCGACCGGAACAGGCGGTGCTCCCATGGCGGAGTGATCAACTATATGTATGTAGGCAATCCCGATGTTGTTCAGCTGTTTCGATAAGTAATCGTAGGTAGCATCAATTTCGGGGTAATGCGGCATATCGCTGGCAACGCCGTAAGGCGAAAGGCGGATGGCGGTTTTATCCTTACCAATGGCAGCGGCAACGGCAGCAACCACCTCCAGCACAAATCGGCTGCGGTTTTCAATACTCCCACCGTAGGCATCGGTTCGCACATTGCTTACCGGCGAAAGGAACTGCTCCAGCAGGTAGCCATTTGCCCCGTGAAGTTCAACCCCGTCGAAACCTGCTTCCATGGCATTTTTNNGCATCAGTCCACATTTGCCCCGCAGGTTTTACAGCCGAAGGCGCCAGTACGCGTGCACCTTCCGGCATGTTGAACGGATGGCTGATCCGGCCGGTGTGCATGAGCTGAACAATAATCTTTCCACCGGCATGGTGAACTGCGGAGGTCACTTTTTTCCAGCCTTGCACCTGTTCGTTATTGAAAATGCCGGGTATGCGGGCATAGCCTAAGCCATTGGGCGAAGGGGCAGTGCCTTCGGTAATAATGAGGCCGGCCCCGGAGCGCTGCCTGTAATACTCCGCCATCAGTTCATTGGGAATATTACCTATAGCACGGCAACGGGTCATGGGCGACATTACCACGCGATTTTTCACTTCTATTGATCCAACTTTTTCAGGGGTGAACAATGTATAAGCTTTCATAAAATCTGTTTATAATTTTTGGTTTTATATTAAACAATATTAGATGGGCTTGGTTCAATCGTGTTTAATTTTAAATGAAAATACATTTTAAAATACAGTTGTTCAGTGATTTAAAGTTTATGCTTGCGTTTTATCAGAACAGGGCGGGATATTGTTCCCGGTATTAAGGGTAAAACATGTGTGACCATTAAAGCCGGTAATCTTAATTTTTATAGCTTTGCTTGGCCTGCGGATGAAGTTCCGGGGTATTTTGGTTTCACACATCTAAAAACATAAAAACAGTACCATGAAAAAACTGGTTTTCTCCGCTCTCCTGCTTTGTCTCTCACTTTTTACCGTTGCCCAATACACAAGGGGAACCGTAAAGGAAAGTTTAACCATCGATAGTAAAATACTGGGCAAACAGGTGAAATACACTATTTACCTGCCTTACGATTACGAAACTTCGAACCGCTATTACCCGGTTACTTACCTGTTGCACGGATATTCCGACAACGATATGGGCTGGATGCAGTTTGGCGAAGCCAACCTGATAGCCGATGAGTGTATTGCCAAAATGGAAATTCCACCTATGATTATTGTAATGCCTGATGGCGGGGTTTCTTTTTATATCAACAATTTCAATAATTCAGTGCGTTACGAAGACTTCTTTATTCAGGAATTTATGCCTTTTATCGAGAAAACATACCGTATCCGTGCCGAAAAACGCTTCAGGGGTATTGCCGGGTTATCGATGGGCGGATTCGGCACATTGAACTATGCACTGAAATATCCCGAAAAGTTTGCGGCCTGCGTGGCTTTTAGCGCTGCTATTTTTTCGGAGGAAAGTGTGATGGCAACCAGCGAGAAGGACTGGGGCTGGATTATGGCTTCGCTCTATGGCCCTTACAAGGAAGGCACGGCAAGGTTAACGGATCATTATCGTAAAAATAATCCTTTCGATGTTTCGAAGGCAAAAGGAAAAGATGCCTACAATAACCTGCGTATTATGATGGATTGCGGCGACGATGATTTCCTTACCAACGACAATTGCCGCCTGCATATTCATTTCAACAACCTGGGAATTAAACACGAATTCCGCATGCGCGATGGCGCACATACCTGGACTTACTGGCGTACTGGCTTACCCGATGCTTTAAAATTTATCGGGGATAGTTTTCACCAGTTTTAAGCAAACCTGATTCAGGAAATCAGCCTTGCAATCATAAAAGCAGCACCGGCTGCCAGTACGCCAATAAATACTGTTTTCAGCGCACCATAAAAAGGTTTGTCGCCGGTGAGTTTGGTTTTAACATACCCGAAAACCAGCAGGAACAACACCGTCATGATTGACGATATCATCAGCCCTTGTGCAGGTGTTTGTGTAATAAAATAGCCGATGAGTGGCACCATGCCACCTACCACGTACGAAAACCCGATGTTAAAGGCGCTGCGCGAAGCCCTGTTGGCATCGGGTTTTTCCATGCCCAGCTCAAAACGCATCATAAAATCGACCCACTTTGTTTTATCCTGGCTGAGTTCGGCTGCCAGCTCGTCCTGAAGTTTTGCGCTTATTCCATATGCTTTAAATACATCACGAACTTCCTGTTTCTCAACCTCGGGAAGCGTTTCCACTTCCAGGAATTCTCTTTTATATTCCGATTGGTAATGATCCACATCGGTGCGGCCTGCAAGGTAGCCCCCCAGGCCCATGGCGATGGAACCGGCCACCACTTCGGCCAGGCCTGCGGTAATTACTATGCTGTTGCTTGCCACCGCCCCGCTGAGCCCGGCTGCAAGTGCAAAAGGTACGGTTAGCCCGTCGGACATGCCGATTACAATGTCTTTAATAAGATCTGATGCTGTAAAATGTTTTTCCTGGTGCATATCTGGTGTTTTTAAGCAGGTAAGTGAGTATTTGGTTCTTTGCTCCCGACCTGTTTCAGAATTTCATTCATCAAGTTCACCTGCTCTTTCTGCAGGTCGAGGAGTTCCTGTTGCTGATCCATAATAAAATGATCAATTTTTTCGTGCAGGGTACGGATTTCGAGTTCCGATTTCAGGTTTATCATGTAATCTTTTTTGGCCCGCTCGCGGTCCTTTTCTTCCTGGCGGTTCTGGCTCATCATAATTACAGGTGCCTGTAAAGCCGCCAGGCACGATAGTATCAGGTTCAAAAGAATAAAAGGATAAGGGTCAAAGCCTTTGTTTACCAGCCAGAACACATTGAGTGAAATCCAGAGCGAAATGAATATCCCGAATGAAATAATAAAAGTCCAGCTGCCCCCGAAAGAGGCTACCTTGTCGGCAATCCGCTGCCCGAAGGTAAGCGCCTGCTGACTTTCGCCATCGAGTTTATCGGTTAAAATAGTGTTCCCGGTGAGCGAGTCGAGTACTGTTTTATCGAGTTCGGTCAGCTCGCCAAGTTCCTTTACCAGGTAGTCGGAAATGGCTTTTTCGCGATACAGGCTTAGTTCGCTTTGCGAAAGGTAACTGTCGTGCGTAAAATGCGGATGATCCTTTTGAATCAGGTTCAGCACCGAGTGCCTGATGGTACGGGCCGAGACTTTCTCGGTTGCCGGGTATTCAATTTTTGAGATATCGCTGCTAAAGGTTGTCATAAATCAATTTTATAATTTCATTATTGTATGATGCACAAAGGTAAGTTAACACCGGTATGGATGGTTATAATCCGGGAACGGAAAAATATAAAATGGATTATTCCGTGACTTTCAGCTGCCGGCAGACTTCATTTTTAAGTAATGAATAGGCCGTAATGATTAAATGCATCTAACTGTAACATGGTTTACCGGAGAATTTCTTTCACAATTGCATCGTAATCGTTATTATAATGATGCTGTCCGGGAAGTATTCGGATGCCGGCCCCGGCAGATTCGAACAGTTTGGCCGGCTTACCGTCCTCTTCGCTGCCAAAAATACAAGTGGAATGCACACGGCCTTTGCTTTTTCTCAATTCCGAAACCACATCATATGTATCGTGGCTGTTGCCAAAGCTCAGCATATCAGTAACATGAATTTCAAAATCACCTTTTGGATCAGGGCTCATCATAACCATACCCTGCAACATAGGTGAAACTTCGGGTTGCAGCCGGGTAGCCAGGTAGGGAATAATGTCGGCCCCGAAGGAATAGCCGCACAGGATAAACGACTTTTTATTCCATGCTGATAAATAATAACGAAGTACCTTGTTGATTTCTGCTGCCGTTTCGTCAGGCGTACGGGCTTGCCAGAAATATTTCTGTGCATCGAGACCCACAACAGGCGTCCCGCGGGCAACTAATTTTTCGGATACCGATTGATCAAAACTGGTCCAGCCCCCATCGCCGCTGATAAAAAACAGCAATGGTTCTTCGCTGGGTTTTGAAGCAGGCAAAACCACCAGGGGCAGGGTACTTTCCGGTTTCTGAACGGGAGTTTTTACAGCCGAAATCGTTTTGGCTGCCATCATCTCGGGATATGATACTGAACTTTTAATCTTTTCGTAAGCACCAAGCAGGTGCGAAAGGTAGTTTTTTTCGACCGACATGCCATGGCCTGCCTTGGGTATGCCGATCATTTCGCCGGTATTCACTTTATTCATAAACGAAACCGTGTTCTGGTAATCGCACACTTTATCGTCGAGGCCGTTAATCACTATAAAAGGAGCGGTGAGTTTGTCCGAAGGTTCAAGCATCCAGATAGGCCCTCCTGGTTTTGTGGGGTGCTGCCTGAGCGAGGCGGAAGTGCAAAGCGGCACCACGGTAGCTATATCGGGGCAAAATCCCATGGCAATGGCGCCTTTAAAAGTATTGGCCGGGGCTTGCGCCAGGATGCCATACACCAGCGTAGCCCCTGACGAATATCCCATGAGGATGGGTTTGAAATAGTTCCGGAACTTATACTTTTTCTGTAAATGCAGGCTCAGTTCTTCAAAGTCGCCTGCCGGGTAATAACATTTCTGGTGCTCAGCCATTTTGCTGGTTAAATAGTGACTTATGTTTATACCCGCTACCATAGCATTTTGAGCTGCAAGCTGCCTGCTCAGGTTTTCGGGTAACTGGTTCCAGCCACCATCGCCCGAAACAAAAAGTATCAGCGCATCGGGCGCCGTAGCAGGCCTGTAAATATAAATTTTACCAAAACTCCCGTATTTTAACGAGTCAACGGCTTGCTGCTTCCCATATGCAACGCCCGAAATGAATATAGCAGCCCATAAAAACAGTTTCTTCATAAAGCTTTTGTATGTTTTGGATTTGTTTCCTTTAATTTTTCAATCATCAATGTCGCTATCGCGATAAAATAGATGTAGTAGTTAACCAGGAAGAGCCGCTGCCAGAGTCCTGCATAATCGCGGAGAAAGGTGCTGTTAAAATAATCAGGCCTGAATAAAAACAGGATCGTGAATACAATGCCTGCAGCAAATACTATTCCCGAGAGCCTGAAAAACAAGGGATAACGGAAGGCATCGAAAATTTTTCGCATCACCAGCGGCAGCAGCAACAAGGCAATTATTCCAATGCCCCCGAACACATCGTGTAACAGGGCCATGGGGGTAAGTTCGCCATGAACGCGGTCGGCCCTGAAAACACCGGAGGCTATGCATTCGCCCAGGCTATAAAGGTTGATGAGCCAGAAAGCTTTTCGGGTATCCAGGCCAAAGCCCCTGAACAGTTGCCGAAACCCAAAGGCAAAAAATATGAAGATAAGCCCAAGTATCACCATCCACAAAGTAACCGCGCCTGCAACCGGACTGCCCGAAACACCTAGCGAACTCAGCGTATGGCTTAGCTGGCTGTAGCCCGGCACCTGCCTGCCGAAAACATAGATTAGCACCAGGTCGGCAATGCAACCACAAATGCACAGTATTGCCGAACTGAGAAGCAGTATTTTCTGAAACGATGTTCTTTGCATAAGCTCAGGGCTTGATTATTTTCGACAACAGGGCCGGAACCTGCAGTAAATCGAAATCGTGTTCGTAAACAAGGTATTTGTCGTGCCAGCGCGGGCTAAATTTTTCTTTGTACTCGCGAAGGCCTTTATAATGCGAAAACCCTTTTATTTTTTCATAGGCAAATTTTATCGACCGTTCAGTGATGTCTTCCGGGATTTCGATGCCGCTCAGGGGCGCAAATCCGAGGTTCACAAAATGAATGTTCTGCCTCTTAAAATAATTGAACAGCTCAATGAGCATAAAGTCCATCACTCCGTTTGGTGCATCGTTGGTTTTGCGTATCAGGTCGTAAGTACCTTCGTCAGGGGCATAATCGGGGATAATATTCAGAAAGGCGATCACTTTTTCTTCGGCATTTTCCACCACAATAACCGGTTGATTTTTTATTTCCTTCCAGCTAAACATACCTTGCGAGAAAACCAGTTCATTTCGTTCGGTTTCCAGCAGCCATTCGTCGCTCACGGCTTTTAGCTTCTGTATCAATCCTTCTTTTAGCGGAGGTTCAATAACCCTGGCGGTGAAGCCTCTTTCGGTAACCTTATTCAGTGCATTGCGCATGCTTTTTTTATCACCGCCCGACAAGGAAAAGGTGGTAATATCAACCACGGCTTCCTGCCCGATGTAAAGACTTTTCTTTCCGAGGCTTTTGTATATTTCCAGGCTTTCGGCCGGAACGCGGTACGAAATATTTTTCAGCCCGTTGTCCTTGCAAAACTTGTCGAACTCCCTGAGCATTTGCTTCATAGTGTCTTCGTTTTCAGCCACCGGATCTTCGAGGACCACGGCAAAATTTCCGGAAACACGGTAGCTGAGAAATGCATTTTGGGCATCATTAAAAAACAACAGTTTGTCGCGGTACATTTTAAAGTAATCCATAGCCGAAACACCGTATTGTTTAACCAGCAAACCGGCCTTTTCCAATTCGGCCTGATCGGGCTCGGGTTTCCAAACATAGGGTGCAATGAGTGTGTATACCAGGAATCCCATCGAAAAGAAACCACTGATCTGAATGGTATCGATAAAATACCGGGTAAACTTACTGCCCGGAATAAGATCGGGGCTGCCTACCAGGAAAAAGTTTTGAAGGGTATACTTTACTGACTGTGCCAGGCTGAAATCGATATTGAAATATCTTATATCAAGAAAATAAAAGCCTACCACGCCGAAGATCATGACTGCCGCCATGCTGATCAGGGCAGTTTGTATGCCGATTCCACGCAGGCGTGGGTTGCTGCGAACCACGTATTCCTTTCGGGTCGAAAACAAGGAGAGCATAACTACCAGGGCAATGATAGCTTCTTCGTAATCGATAGCCTTGGTTAGGTGACCCACCAGTGATCCCAGGCTAAGCAGCAGGGCAAACCACCATGCCGACCTAAGGCCTTTTAGCATAAATGCAGCCGTTACCAGCAGCAGCAATCCGCTGGCCAGGATAAAATAATTGGATGCATGAATGGCTTCGGTGGGAAGGTAATTTCTCAACACATGCATACGTTCCGAGATGGCCGGCGTTAGCACCGAAATAATATTTACTACTCCCAGCAAAAACAACAAGGCGGCAGGCATAATACGCATCAGAAGCTTGTTGGCTTTCGAGATAAAAGCCAGCAGCCCTGCCAGCAAAGGCAGCCAGAATTCGAAAAACCGGTACATGGCAGTAACCGCGATGGCTTCAACCATGTTAAGTCCAAACCGCGAGAGTACAAAACCCAGCGAAAACTCAACAGCGCCAAGGCCGCGCATAAATGGTGAAAGTATCATGAATACTACCGAAATAATATATCCCGAAGCACATGCCAGGAGGCTAATATGCATTCCCAGCGCCCGCGCTGCAATATACAGGTGAAGTATGCCCCATAATTCGATAACCAGGGAGTAACCCAGGCATTCGAGCAGTTGTTTCCTTTTGATAAGGCCATTATCGATATCGTCAATATACACCTCAATTGAAGGGAAAAACCGCTTGATAAAGTGATACAGAATCCCTTTGCGGGTGATATTACGGAAAACCAGGTAAAGCCCGGCCAGCAACATCAGTACCGAAACCAGGGCAATCCACTCGTCGCCGTTTACATGTTGGGTGGTGAGCCCGTACACAAAAACAGGAACAGCCACTACCACCACCGAAACTATACCGATAAAGCCATACAAGGTGCTTGCAAAATGAATCTTGGTCTTCGTGATTCCCTGTTTCTCAATTTCATCGGTAAAAAATGCCAGCGACGAAACCCCGCCGGCAGGCAGAAATACCGATATAAAATTACGTTTCAGGAACAGCATCAGTCCGGCCGTGAGTGGGATTTTTTCGCCCAATGCTGCAAATGCCGACCGGTACATAAAGCTGTGGTTGAAAATATATAAACCGGTTATTATAACACCTGCCAGCACAAATGCCGGAAGTGCCCCCGAGAGTTCGGATGTAACTTTTGATATTTCCGATCGTTCGTGGTAAAAAAACCAGATTCCCAGGCCAATAAACAATGCAGAAAGTAAAAACTGCAGAATTATTTTCCGCTGTTCCGAGAGCACGGTGAGCGTCTTTTCAAAATGGATTGAAATAGGCTTCATTATACAAAATCTTTAAGTTTTTAACTTGTTGGTTTACCAGGCAATTAATTTCTCAACAAACTAAACGGCCTCAACATTCCCTGTTCTTTTCAGTATACCCCACGAGGCCAGCTCGCCTTTCAGGGCCCTCAGGTAGCCTTTTACCAGCACATACCAGAGTACCTGCCGGTAAAGGATGCGTTGCAGGAAAAGATGTAGTGCGTCGCGCAGGGTAAATTTCTCACCATCGAACCTGAAAGCCAGGGCCGAAATTCCCATATCGAGCAGGAAATAGGCAAAATACAGCACCAGCAATATTTCACCTTTGGGCAGGAACAGCGAAACCAGTAGCGTAAGATCCACCAACGGCGACAGCAAGGGCAGGAAAAGCTGGAATAGCAGCATATTTGGAAGCACTATCCAACCCAGGTTCGGATGCTGCCTAACAAACATTTTATCGTGGTGTTTCCAAAAGGCCTGCATGATGCCGAAGGTCCAGCGGAAGCGCTGTTTTACAAGCATCGGAAGGGTTTCGGGTACTTCGGTAAAAGCAAGGGCTTCGTTGCAGGTGCGAATTTTGTATCCGAGACGTAACAACCGAAGGGTGAGATCACAATCTTCGGCCAGGGTGTCGGTGGTAAACATACCGGCTTTCAGCACCGCATCGCGCCTGAATGCCCCGATGGCACCTGGAACTACCATAATGGCATTGAGTTGGTCGAAAGCGCGGCGATCAAAATTCTGACTGGTAATATACTCGATGCGCTGCCAGCGTGTAAGCAGGTTTTTATGGTTGCCCACTTTTACATTTCCTGCAACCGCTGCAACCTCCGGATTATTGAAGTATTGAACCATCAGCGAAACCGCATCGGGTTTCAACACGGTATCCGCATCAATGCATAACAGTATTTCGCCGCCGGCAAAGCCAATTCCGTAATTCAGGGCCGAAGCTTTACCCCCGTTAGGTTTGGTTAATGCCTTTACTTTGGGATGGTTGCCATACCTGGATTGTATATTGGCAAAGGTGTTGTCCTTCGAGCCATCGTCAACAAAAACAATTTCGAAGTCAGGATAATCCATGCGGAGCAGGTTTTCCACCGTTTTGGGCGCGGTAATTTCTTCGTTGTACCCCGGCACAATAATGCTCACTTTTGGGATAAGACTTGCCGGGGTCTCTCCTTCATTGGTTGCCGGTTTTCTTTTTTGCCGGATGGCCAGTATGGCCAGGCTCACAATTTTGAAAATGGAAAGCANNTGAACACGGCAGCATCAGCCGACTCCAGGTACCTGTTAAACGAACCGTTGGCTTCGGGCATCAGGTCGTTGCGGGTTTTGTTCATCAGCGAAGCAAGGCTTACAAACTGGTATCCATGCGACTTGTAATACTCAATAATCCTGGGCAGCGCTTTAATAGTCGCCTCGCGGTTACCACCCGCATCGTGCATCAGTATTATATTTCCAAGGTTTTGCTGATG
>DGQJ01000203.1:3103-3358 GCA_002389705.1 Bacteroidales bacterium UBA4417 | reverse complement strand
ATGCGCTGCATGAGGGGCAGGTTTTGTTCGGCATTGATTCCGGTTACAAAAAAGGCAGCCGGTACTTTATAGCGATTCAGTATATCGAGTATCCGCGGTGTGTATCGTTCGTCGGGGCCATCGTCGAAAGTCATTACTACTTTTTTAGACGTTTCCCCTGTTTTATTAATCACATAACCGGTAGGCAGGCTCAGGTACTCTTCTTCCGATATCAGCTTTTCTTTTTTGTCGACCTGTATGTTTATCTTCCCGGGA
>DGQJ01000203.1:1429-2978 GCA_002389705.1 Bacteroidales bacterium UBA4417 | reverse complement strand
TTTATCATTATCGTCGTAATAATCGTAGTTCAGGTTATAAGTATTATTGTCGAATTTTACTTTACCCTCACTTTCCAGAGCGGTCGAAAGGGCTTCCTGATAAGTAATATCCTCACCTATGTGGCCTTCCTGCCAGTCGTAGCCAAAGGCGGCAATACATAAAACCACCTTGTCCGAAGGCACTTTCCGGCATAGTTCGTCAAGCGCCGACTCAACCCAGTACTGGGCAGCCACGGGCCCGGCTTCGGTACCGGCATTGTACTGATCGTAACCCATCAGGAATAAAAAATCATTATACCTGGCCAGCTCAGGCAGGTTATAGTCCTCGTTAAATGGGGCTACATCCTGGGTAACCAATAATTGCTTTGTGTGCAGGGCCTGGTATAGTTCACGCTGAAATGCAATGATATTGGCATCGGTTTTTTCGGCATTCAGGTCTTCGAAGTCGATGTTTATGCCATTGAAATTATATTTCTGCAATACTGCCAGTATGCTGCCGATGAGCTTTTCCCGGCGTTGCGGCGAGGAAATTATGCGGTGCACATTGCCACCGTTCCATTTGTTATTGAAATAATTCGAAAGCATGGGCACAATCGCCAGATGGTTTCGCCGCATAATTTCGAGTGCCGAACTATCAATGTCGGTTGCCACAACATCGGCCGAATCCTGTACAAAAAGCCATTCGGGCAGTGCCATATTCAGCTTCGAGGCATTTTGCATGAGCGAAAACTTCGACTGTATATCCCAGTTTACATAAAAACCTGCCCTGATGGGCCCGATTTTTTTAACCTCGCCAGGCAGGATTTTGTCTTTTTTATAAAACTCGTGGCCGGTATGTTTCCTGGCTTCCCTGGCCAGTTTCATAAAATGAGCCGTTTCTTTGGCAGTGATGTCGACAGTTGTAAATTTTTGACTCTCCTGCTGGCTCAGTGCCAGGTGTTCGCGTAAGGTGGGCAATTTGAAGACCTGTTTGTGGAACAGTGATATTAAAATGGAGGCAACACCTGCAAAGAGTAGCACTGCCAGAATTTTTACTACCCAGAGAAATCGATTCCACCGCGAAGAACTGGCTGAATAAAATACCGGATTGGTAGTTGTACTCATAGTGTATGAATTTAAATGATAACAAAATGGGGTTGCAAATCCACAATGCAGTTTAACTCACAATTCGTACCATTGTTATATCTGCCAGGGTTAAAAAATCTTAAATCAGACAATGGTCGAAGGCATCTTTGAAGTCGGGATAAAAAGAAAACCGGCCTTTTGTTAAAATAAATAAAAATAGTAAATTTCATGCAACAAAGCACTACTTTTGCACCGCAATTCTAAAAGAAGTCAAAATCACATGGACGAAGGCCCTGATTTATACCGATTATTCACCTGATCCGGGGAGCCGCCTGCTGATTTTCAGTGTCCTCCCGGGGTTATAATACGGAGGATGCTTCATGACAGCATTAACAACATTTTATTTAAGCCAGGTTCTGGGTAAGAAAATCTACACCCGGGAAAACGAAGTTATTGGCCGGGTTCTCGATCTGCTGGTTTATTC
>DGQJ01000203.1:0-1386 GCA_002389705.1 Bacteroidales bacterium UBA4417 | reverse complement strand
TATGTTCCTTTAAAAGAAAATATCCTCGATCAGCAGATTGTCGATTTGAACGGCCGTAAACTGGTGCGCGTAAACGATATCCGCCTGGTATCGCTGCCCAGCGGCACCTATGTAGTAGCTGTTGATGTTGGTGCCGAAGGCCTGTTGCGCAGGCTTGGAGTCGCCAATTCAGTTAAACGCATTGCATCCGTTGCCGGTTTCCCGGTTCCTTCTAAATTTATTTTGTGGGACGAAGTCGATACCCTCGATACGGCCAACCTCAATATAAAACTTGGCAAGCCGCTTACCCGGCTACAGATGCT
The DNA here is from genome assembly GCA_002389705.1 of Bacteroidales bacterium UBA4417. GTDB lineage: Bacteria > Bacteroidota > Bacteroidia > Bacteroidales > UBA4417 > UBA4417. Next base: position 1,084 of record DGQJ01000203.1, on the reverse strand, counting down.
TCATCCTTCCGACCTGGCCGATATTATTGAGGAAATGGGCCGCAGCAGCCGTACAACGGTGTTCAATAACCTGGATGAAGAACAAGCTGCCGATGTACTCGAAGAAATGGATCCCAAACTCCAGGTTGATGTGATCGAAAGCCTTTCGCTGGCTAAAGCTGCCGATTTGCTCGAGAAAATGCCCGCCGACGAAGCCGCCGATATTATCGACCTGCTCGAGAACGACAAAGCCGAGTCGCTGCTCAACGAAATGGATGCCGAAACCTCCACCGAGGTCCGCGAACTGCTCGAATACTCTAACCAGCTGGTTGGCAGTATTATGAATACCGATTTTATATCGTTTCACGAAAATGAAACCGTGGGCCAGGCGCTAGCCACCATACGCGAAACCCAGCCCGAAGAGCCTTTGCTGTACAACCTTTTCGTGGTAACACACAACGGTAAACTTAAAGCTACTGTTTCGCTGCGAAACCTTGTGATATCGGAGCCATCCGTAGTTTTGAAGGATATTATGCGTTCCAACCCGGTTTCGGTGCAGGATAACGACAAGCTGGATTCGCTGGCCGAAATTGTTTCGAAATACAACCTGCTGGCAGTGCCGGTGGTAAATAAAAACCAGGTGCTGGAAGGTATGGTTGTAATTGATGATATTGTCGACGATTTGCTGGGTGCCAGGAAAACCAGGTAATTTTTGGAGGAGAACTCATGATTAAAACCTTAAGAACACAACATAAAGGGATCTGGCGCAACCTGCTTATATTCTTTGCCCTGCTGGGTCCGGGAATCATTACCGGCAGCGTTGACAACGATGCGGGCGGAATTACAACTTACTCGGTGGCCGGCGCCTTGTATGGGTACAAATTACTTTGGACTATGATACCGGCTTTTATCGTGCTGCTTATCATCCAGGAAATGAATGCCCGCATGGGAATAGTTACCGGCAAAGGACTGGCCGACCTGATCCGCGAAAATGCAGGCGTTAAAGTTACTTTCTTCATATTCATCGGGCTGCTTGTGGCCGACCTGGGAAATACCACTACTGAATTTGCCGGGGTTGCCGGAAGTATGATGATTTTCGGGGTAA
>DGQJ01000262.1 GCA_002389705.1 Bacteroidales bacterium UBA4417 | reverse complement strand
TACTTCCGCTTCCGTGTCAGGTCCAGTAGGCCGTTTATGATGGTGAGCGGGTGTGCCGGGTTACCCGGGATATACAGATCGACAGTATGATTTTGCAGAAAAGTACGGTCAAGTGCCGGACTGCCGGCAAATATTCCACCGCTGATAGCATCAGTTCCGACAAGCACAATTATTTTAGGATCAGGAGTGGCGTCGTAACAAATCTGGAGAGCCTCGGCCATATTTTCTGTTATCGGGCCTGTAATAGCGATACCGTCGGCATGTCGTGGCGAAGCAACAAATTCAATTCCAAAACGCCCCATATCGAACTGCACATTGTTAGCTGCACCAAGTTCCCATTCGCAGCTATTATCGCCACCGGCCGAAACCTGCCGTAATTTCATCGAACGGCCGAATAATTTGCGGACTTCGGGTCGCACCTTTTCGGGATTTACGCTCACCGGCTCATCGTCACCTTCTTTTATTACAAGGCTTTCCCTGTCATTTGTTGAGATTTTGTAGTCGGTGGTAAAAGTTATCTTTTCGGGAAACCGCATAGCACATTCGCCACAAAAAGTACATTTTCCAAGGTCGATTGAAACCGGATTAACCGATATAGCATTTACCGGGCACAATTCCATCAGCTCAGTTTCATCCACTTTAGCAGTGCCTATTACCGGCCGCCCCCTGAAAATACCCGGAACTTTGGCTGTGGTAACATCGGGAATAAACTGTTTGCCCTGGTGGTAGAGGATTTTGAGGTTGTTGTACATTGGAAGATTGGGGTTTATGCGTTTTTATTGAGAAGGTTTAGTGGTCATTCAGTGGTTGAGGATTGAGTTTATGAGTCTTTTGAGTTAGAAAGAGTTGTCATTCAGTGGTTGAGGATTGAGTTTATGAGTCTTTGGAGTTAGAAGGAGTTGTCATTCAGTGTTTGAGGATTGAGTTTATGAGTCTTTGGAGTTAGAAGGAGTTGTCATTCAGTTGTCATTCAATGGTTGAGAATTGAGTTTTTAACAAGTTGAGAAAAGCGAGTGGCTCTTCGATGTCCATTATGCTGAAGTTGAGATTGTATAATTTTTTCTAACGTTGAAACTCTTAAACTTTTGTTTCCTGGTTCCCGATAACCCGAGACAGCCTTTACCTCTTCGCAATGACCTTGAAACCAGAACCGGGCGAAACGAGCTCAGCGAAGCTAAACTTTTTAAATCCTATCCACAAAATCCTTTACAAATCATGTCCGCAGTACGATAAATTAAAACTTTTATTACAGATAGGGAAATCCGAAATTTCGTTGTTCCTGACCGAGAGTGCAAGTGCCAGCCAGTTATGGAACGAGGGATCCTTTATTTTGTAATGTTTTAATCCGCCATCGGCATTGGTAACAGCGCAATGGCATATTTCGCCGCGCCAGCCTTCAACCAGCGAAAGGGTAAACAAACTGGCTCCGGGAGCCATTGTTGCTTTGGTAGGTTGTATCTCGGCAACGGCGGGCACATCAGCTATCAGCGTACGCAGGTATTTTATGGATTGGGTCACTTCTTTCCTGCGAATCTGGAAGCGTGAATATACATCGCCATGATGTTTTATAAAGGGTTCGTGGTTGAGTTCAGCATAAAGGCTGTGCGGATGCGTAAGTCTTATGTCCCTGGCTGATCCCGATGCACGGGCGGCCATGCCAACTGCACCAATGGCTGCAGCATCTTCTATCGAAACCACGCCGGTACGCTCAAAACGCGACAAGGCGCTGGGCATGTTAAAAAGCACTTCGTTCATTTCATCAAAGTCAGGTTCAAATGCATCGAGTACTTGTTTGAGCCTGTCGGCATGGGCCTGGGTAAAAGGGAATTTATTCTGCCCCGGACGGATCAATCCTTTCGACAAGCGGTTTCCGCCCCATTCCTGCATGAAGTTAATGATAGGGGTACGTAGCCTTCCAAAAACCGAACTGCCAAGCTGATAGGCAATATCTGTGCAGCCGGCACTCAAATCGCCGGTATGTATGGCAATGCGTTCCAGCTCAAGGGCTACAGTCCGGGCAAAATCCAGGTCGCGTGTCGGCACGAATCCGCACAAGCTTTCCCAAACATGCGCAAAAGCCACGGAATGCCCCACGGCAGTGTCGCCGGCAATATTTTCGGCAAGCGTAGCTAACTGATTCAGTTTTTTTGTTTCGAGGAATAATTTTTCTATGCCTCTGTGCTGATATCCTAACTGGATTTCGAGATGTAAAATCTGCTCACCGTTGCAAATAAACCTGAAATGACCCGGTTCAATGATGCCAGCATGTATCGGCCCTACACCCACTTCGTGAAGTTCCTCGCTATCAATAGCGTAAAAAGGATAATTTGCGATAATCTCGTTCATGTTAACGCGATTGTGCGCATAACGAACCGGTTTTAACCAGGGGTGATCGGAATACCTTACCCCAAAGTTTTCGTGTATTTCGCGTTCAAACTTTTCGAAACAAAGATTTTTGGCAGTAAATGAAGCGTATTCCGTATTTACATCCACCCTGCATGACGAAATATAAATCAGATGATTCGTATCATCGGCAATGCAGCAAATCAATTTAATCTGGTTTCCTTCCGGGTAACCGAAATAATTTACGCAATGCCTTCCGGGGTTCTCAGCTGCCATTCCTGTATTTAAAACCAGAAAAGTGCTGTACGAAACCTCAGGGATTTCTGAAAGTGATACCGACTGATTGTTTTTTATGGTTAGGTAATGCATGTTTTTTGTTTGAGGGGTTTCTAGTTTCAGTGTTTCAAGTTTCAATTATCAATTTTCAGATATAAATTTAACATCCAAAATCCGACAACCAACATTACACGTCCTATATTGGCAAAAGGCTCACGCTATCTTTCAGCAGCTGCACAAAAATCGCCGGTGGATTTAATCCCAGGTAAACGGCAAATGCCAGAAACAAAAACTGCGAAAGCGATTCCCAGGGACTTATCTTTTCAACATTCGAATCATCGAAACCCACTGCAGGAATGAAAAGTACTTTGAAGATATTTTTCCCGAAAGCAAAAATTATTAATGTCAGTAGCAATAGTACCACAATCAGGAGTACGATCTGGCCTGCATCGAAAATGGATTTAAAAATCAAGAACTCACTCACAAACAATCCTGATGGCGGCATGGCTGTTGCACTGATAAAACCGAATAAAAGCACCATGGCGCCGGTGGCATTGTATTTAAAGTAATTGCCGATATGGTAAATGCTTTTATCCTGAAAAACCCTGTATAGTTGGTTAAACTGGAAGAAAAGGCTCGATTTTACAAAGGCATGAAGGATAATATGAAGTACTGCCGCATAATACCCAACGCCACCGGCGGCAACCCCAAGCATTACAATTCCCATATGCTCAATTCCGGAGTAGGCCAGCATACGTTTCACGTTTTTCACTTTCAGCATATACACTGTCGAAACAAATATGGATAGAAAAGCAGCTGTACCCACCACCAACTGTGCCCAGTGTAACAGTGGTGTGTTGGCAATAACTATATAAAAACGAAAAATCCCGACAAATCCCAGGTTCATCAGCACAGTGGCAAGCAGTGCACCAGCCGGGGCAGGGGCTTTATCTTTGGCATCGATACCGGCGGTAAACATGGGAACAAGTCCGAGCTTAGCTGTAAATCCTGTAAAAATGAATAAAAAAGCCATCCTCAGCCAAACAGGATTTAGTTCAGCTCTTCTAGCCAGAAGGTTTCTAAATGAAAGATCGTCGGAGCCGGCATGTTGCAGCGACAGGCTCAGAAACAGTATCCCGATAAAAATAAATGTGATACTGATGGCGCAGATAAAGACATATTTCCAGGTGCCTTCGAGCGCCAGTTTATTGCGGTGGTGATAAATGAGGGCCGAAGCACTCAAGGTTGTAATTTCGGTAAAAATCCAGGTAACTGCAATGTGATTTGAGAGGTATCCGGCGCTGATGGCCATGATCAGCAGCACCATCGATGTAAGATAGATGGCCCTGGCCTGGGCATTTTCCTGGTGATTTTCGATATAAATATAACTATGTATCAGCGCAGGTATAGCTACAATGCTCATGGTGATAAGCAAAATAACCCCCAGTGAATCATAGGTAAAATAAATCGACTCGGTGCTGCCGTAATGGAAGCTGGCATAGATAGCAAACGCCGATTGCAAAACCAGGAAAAGTCCCGCAAGGGAGTATACTAATATTTTGTTCCTGCTGATAAATAGAATGATGGCAATCGCCAATGCTCCTAAAAGATAAACTCCAATCATCGGGCTCTTTGGTTTTCGCTATTAATAATCTTTTAAATTACTCAACTGATCCACGCTCACGTTTTTAAATACATCGCCGATTTTATTCAGGAATATCCCGAGTATAAGCACGCTGGCGAAAATATCCAGCATAATTCCCAGGTTCACCAGCATCGGCATTTCGTTTCCTACAGCCAATGAAAGCACGAAAACGCCATTTTCAATTACCATATATCCCATCACATGGGTGATGATTTTTCGCCGGGTTGCAATCAGGTAAAGCCCGAAAAATAAGGTTGAAAGCGCAACAACAAAGAAAATTTTATCCAGGTTATCGTCCTTAATTGTATTGGAAATCAATATGGTTATAACCACTATGAAAGTGGTGATTACCAGCGACACAAAATTAGGAAGGAAGGGTTCAGCTTCGCGCGTAATATTGTTCCGTTTAAGCAGGTGGCTCAGGAATAACGGCACAGCCAGCGACTTGAACACAATGGTTTCGAGCATGATAAGTACCAGGTTCAGCGTGTTGATTTCGCTAAGTTGCAGAAAGACCACAAAAAACAAAATTACGCCCTGCAATGCCAGCACCTTTATATACGTCATCAGCCGGTTAGCTATGGCCATATAAAAAAGGGTGATAATAAATGTGATTAAAAGTACATGTATCATTGTATAAAGCTGAATTAACGTATTTTACATAAATTTATTAAGTATCAGCAACACTCCGAAGAAAATAAGCAGGCTTACCGATGTAAGTGCTACAATAAACTGCGGGTTGTGGCTCATGCGGAAACGGGCCATGAACGACTCAATAATTCCTATGGTTACAGCCATCAGGAACTGAATGGCGAAAAATGAAGGAATTGCATATTGGTATGGGATTACGCCAATAAAGAGGTTCACGATAAGTGCGCCGTAGATGGCAAATTTCAGATAGCCGGCGGTGAAAATTAATCCAAGGTCAAAACCGCTGTTATCCAGAATCATAACTTCATGTATCATGGTAAGTTCCAGGTGGGTTTTAGGGTCGTCAATCGGCATACGGCTGCTTTCGATCATGGCGATCATCAGGATTACAAAAGTTGCCAGTGCAGCCAGTGCATAACTGATTTGTGAACCGATATGTAGTGCTGTAAAAATTTCCTGGAACGATGTATGCCCTGATAACAATGCCAGTGATCCCATCAGGATAAAGAAAGCTGGTTCGGCAAACATTGAGTACAAGGCTTCGCGGCTGGCGCCCATACCTTCGAAACTGCTGCCGGTGTCCATGGCTGCAATAATGCTGAAAAACTTTCCCAACGCCAGCACATAGGCAAAAAAGATAAAGTCGCCATTAAAACTAAGCACTCCGCTCGACTGGCCGAAAGGTACAACCAGCAAGGCCATTACCACCGATGCAAAGTAAATGGTTGGCGCAATCTGGAAAATAAAACTGGTGGTCTCGCTGTACACCACGCCTTTACGGAACAAACGGATAACATCGAGCACCGGCTGCATAATCAGCGGCCCTTTGCGACCCGAAGCAAGGCTCTTTGTTCGGATAATGATGCCCGTAAAAAAGATAGCCGCTATTACTATTAAAAGTGCACTCAGCATGTTAAAGTTGTTTTAAAAGTTCGATGAATGAATATACTTTCTCATAAATAAACGGTATGCTTATTACTGCGAGTATAAAAATAACTCCATACAGGATGTAAAACTGGAGCTTGCCGTTATGAAGGAACACGAAGCGCCCCATGAACGATTTATTGTGTTTCAAAGGTTCGTCTATCAGCCATCTCTCCACCTTATCGTATGGATGTGTATGATAATGCGCTGGCTGTGGGAATATACCCTTCACTTCGTCCTCATGTTTGCCGATTTGTAAAAACGGAGAAAATAACTTGCTGTACGACCGAACAAACGAGCCGGCCGTATATTGAATTTTGGGAGTACCTGCCTCATATCCACATCCCCAGGTAGCACCTGTAGTGATTTTACGGTGGCTTAAGGCAAATCGTCTGATCATATAAATGCTGATTACCAGTAGGATAAGTATCCACGATGCCCAGCTTACAGGTTGTATCGCTTTGAAAACATTTACCTGTGCCGGGCTAAGTCCAAACCCGGATGAACCGGTAAAAAGGTTGACCGGATGCGATAACAGGCTGATAAACGCCATCGGATACAGCCCTATCGCGATGATCATTCCGGCCAAAATATACAATGGAATAAGCTGGGCAAAAGGTACTTCGCTGCACGACGCAGGTAGTTCGCTCCGGGCAGATCCAAGGAATACAACGCCAAAGGCTTTCGTAAAACAAAGCATCGCCAGCCCCCCGATCATGGCAAGCCCCGAAGTAGTAGAAACTGCTAACAGCAGCGAAACCAGCGATGCATCCGACAACCAGTTGTAAACGCCGCTATAAATGATAAATTCCGAAACAAACCCGTTAAATGGCGGAATCCCGCTGATGGCGATAGCTGCAACCAGGAAAAGCAAAGCCGTTTGAGGCATCTTCTTGATCAGTCCGCCCAGTTTTTCAATATCAAGGGTATGCGTTGCCAGGTAAACATTTCCAGCGGTATAAAAAAGGAGCGATTTAAACAGGGCGTGATTCAGCGTGTGCAACAATGCGCCGGCAAAACCCAGGGTAGCTAAAACTTGGTTTCCGGTTCCTAAACCTATACTTCCGATACCTATGCCGATACCTATGATTCCTAAGTTTTCGATGCTATGATAGGCGAGCAGCTTTTTGAGGTTGTGCTGAACAATGGCCAACATTACACCGTATAATCCCGAAACCAGCGAAAGGATTAAAATGATGTATCCAACTGTTATATAATCTGTTTTTATTACCAGCAACATCCTCATTATCCCAAAGATACCGAGTTTTATGATTACGCCCGACATCATGCCCGATACATGCGAAGGCGCTGCCGGATGCGCATAAGGCAGCCAGGTATGAAATGGAACAAACCCGGCTTTAAGCGCAAATCCTGTAAAAAAGAATAGGAACAGCATCACCGAAGCCGGGCCCGAAATGGATTGAGAATACGTTGTAATTGACTGGAAATCATAACTACCGGTTTTTGATGCTACCCAAATAAAACCTATCATCAGGAAAACAATGGAGAAATGGGCTTGAATCAGATAATTGATCCCGGCTTTTATGGTTGCCAGATGTTCGTGATCGAATATAATAACTAAAAAAGAGGTTAATGCCATCACTTCCCAGGCAAGCAGGAATGCGAAACTATTCTGTATCACGCAAATACTTACCAGTGAGGTATATTGAAATAAAAATGCAATAGCATGCAACGTTAAGTTATTCTTTTGCTCCTTATAAGCTTTCATGTAAAAAAGGCCATAAAAGCTACCGGTCAGAAATACGAGGCTGATAATCAGGATAAACCATCCCGACAAGGCATCAATCCGTATGGGTATTTCACCAGTAACAAAACTTCCCGGAAAGCTGAAAACAATATCATTACCAATGAGGCTTTGCACCGCTAAATATCCTGAAATCAATGCATTTACTAAAAGCAAAGCAAAAGTAAGTATTCCTTTCCCCTTCACTTTCAGAAAAGGGATCAGAAGCATACCGGCAAAAGGTACGAGCAAAAATGCTATTACCAGGTTCATGATACGATGTTAAAAACAGTAAGCAGAAATATGGCAAGGATAAAAACGATACCATACAACACATACGATTGTACGCGGCCATTTTGAATGAAACTGAAGTAATTGGCCGAAAAATTCAACCGCGATACGATGGGATTAATTAGTTTCCGTTCGAAGAAATCGTGATAATGGGAATAATAATCCCGTTTTACAGGGAATACCTCATTGGGCTTCAGTTCTTCGTAGTGCTTTTTTTCGATGAGGAAGTAGTTAAATATTTTCCCCAGGGGTTTTGAAAATGATTTTCCCGTGTATTGCAACCGGCTGGTTGGTGCCGTATATCCACAACCCCAGGTAGCATCAATTCGCTGGGCGCGATGTTTTAAAATAGTTGATCGTACCAGCCACACAACTGCAGCAACTGCAACCAGCAGCAACGAATATAAACTAATGGAACTGAGTGTGTGGGCATAAGCCGCAGTAACCAACGTATCTGTATTCAATAAATTCATCGCCGTAAGCGCATTCCCCACAATTCCGATATAAAACCGGGGTATGAAAGCCACACTCAGCATGATTGCAATAATTAAATACTGTGGCACAAGCATGAGTGGTGATACTTCGTGAGTTTTATGTTTTAGATCACTACGCTGCTGACCAAGAAAAATGGTTCCGAATGCTTTGGTAAAAGTATGTACTGATAATCCCCCGATTACACTCATTCCTGCCAGCGAAAGCACGAAAAGGATAGTCTGGCTGATGTTGCTGGCGTGAATTCCTTCAATAAGCCCGATGTAAATGATAAATTCGGAAACAAACCCGTTAAAGGGCGGAAGCCCGCCAATGGCAATGGCTCCAACCAGAAACAACATCGCTGTTTTGGGCATCTGTTTAAGCAGACCCCCTAATTTCTCCATATCGCGGGTATGCGTTTGTTGATACACCGAACCGGCCGAATAAAAAAGCAGGGATTTAAACAAGGAATGATTGAGCACATGTAATAAAGCACCTCCAAAACCTAAGAAATACATTACCGGCGAACCGTTTCCTATTCCAATGAGCCCGATGCCAATGCCAATGCCGATAATACCAATATTTTCGATGGTACAATAAGCAAGCATTCTTTTGAAATCGCGGTGCACCGAAGCATTCATTATTCCGTAAATACCTGTAAGCACAGCGATGGAGAGAATTATTTCACCTATTTGTAAAAATTCGGAATTCAGGAATGTAATGATCCTGAAAATACCATAAATACCAAGTTTTACTATTACACCCGACATTACTCCCGATACATGCGAAGGTGCAGCCGGGTGCGCATGAGGCAACCAGCTATGTAAAGGGATGAAACCGGCTTTAAGTCCAAACCCGACAAAAAACACCAGAAAAAGCCAGATATTATTGTTCGCCAGGAAGAAGTTTCGCACGGCTTCGAATCCAAAAGAACCGGTTGAACTATACACCCAAAGGAATCCCATGGTGAGAAATACAACACTTATATGCATCTGCACCAGGTAGTTGATCCCGGCTTTTAAGGTTGTGGGTTTGTGATGATCGAAAATCACCAAAAGCATGGATGAGAGCGACATCACTTCCCAGGCCAGCAGGAATGCAAAGCCATTCTGCAACTGGCAAACCCACACCATCGAAAGGTGAAACAGTATGAAGAGCGACCAATGCAGTGTAAGCTTTGTTTTGGTGTTTTCATACACTTTCAGGTAACCGATACCATAAAACACACCGGTTACGGATGTAAAATTGATGATCAGGATAAACCAGGCCGATAATGCATCAATACGCACG
>DGQJ01000230.1 GCA_002389705.1 Bacteroidales bacterium UBA4417 | reverse complement strand
TGTACAACAGAATTCCGGTTTTAAAACCATTAAAAAAGTGATTAAACAATAAAAGAATACTACTAAACTGAGTACAATACAGAATACTTAAACAGCTACATGTTTTTTATAAATTAATCGTTAAAAACCCAAATGATGAAAAGTTTTACTAAAACAAAACACTTTGCCAGGCTGCTGGTATTGTTATTTTGCCTCGGATTTACTGTTTCTCACACAATTGCTCAATCCATTGCATCCTGGGAGTTTACAGGAATAAGCGGACAGGCATCTGTTGTACCAAAATTTGTTGTTAACGGTGTTACAGTTTCGAGTGCTGAAATTGGTCCCGGTTTAATCGCTAATGAATATCTGTCCAACGGACTTACCGCTCGTGGACAAACTACCTCAACGCTTACAGAAGCTATTGCGGCTGATGAGTATATTTCATTTACCGTAACTCCTGACCAAGGGAAAGCAATATCAATAACTTCTGTTCAAATTCGTCCGGTTAGTCAGGGTATAACCCGCTACTTCAGTTTATTGTCAAGTGTAAATGGATTTACACCCGAAAATGAAATTGGGGAAATAAGCGGTAACAACGAATTTGGTGCTGCTCTCGAAACCATTGCTGTAAACGGCCACACCCGTTTAACCTCCGCGGTTACTTTCCGCGTTTATATTTATGGTACAGGAAGCAACGAATGGTTAAGCACCGGATTTGGGAACCGCGACTCAAATCTTACTGAAGACGACCTGTTTGTTTCGGGAATAGTTTCCAGTGCATCCGACACTGAAAAACCATCGACCCCATCAGGATTAAGCGCATCAAGTGTTTCTTATTCCGGGTTCACTTTAACCTGGAATGCCTCAACTGACAACGAAAGCGTTACTTCTTACGAAGTTTTCAGGGGTACTACTTCATGCGGTTCAACTTCATCAACATCCCTGAAAATTTCCGGATTATCGTCTTCTACGCTCTATTCCATGACTGTTATTGCCAAGGATGCAGCGGGAAATTCTTCATTAGCCAGTGATCCATTAGATGTTACTACGTTAGAATACATACCGGGAGCAGCAGGATTTCTTGAAGATTTCAATGATAATACACTTACAAACTGGTATTCAGGAAGCTATGGTTTGACCGAAGCGAATCAAATGCTTAAAATCAACCCGGTTAAATCAGATGTCTGGGCTGGTTTTGGCTTTAGTTTTCCTTTAGTTGACATTACCAATACGCCTTATGTAAGCATGAAGATTAAATCGAACATCGACTTTAATATTTCAGTGGCTATAGGCACAAAAGACGGTAAAATTGACAATTACCCGCTTAAGTTCAATACTATTTTAGTTGATGGTGCACAGGAAGTTGTTGCCAGTGACGAATTCCAGGAATACTCGTTTGATTATACCGGAATCCCTGCCACTGCGCTCCAAAATGCCAGCAACCTGCACATTGTTCTCAATCCTTTAACCCAGGAGTTTGGATCAGTACCTAATAAAGAAATTTATTTTGACGATATTAAAATAGGTGACATTGCAGCTCGAACACCGGCAATTGCCACAATCCAGGATCAGCTTTTTACTGTTCAGGCATCAGGTACAACAACGCGCACGGTAAATTTCCGCAATGTTACTGATGGAAGTACAGGAACCAATGCGATAGCAATTACTGCCACAAGTTCCAACCAGTCCGTTATCCCCGATCCGGTGGTGATATATACCTCTCCGGGAAGAACAGGTTCGCTGGTTTTAAATCCGAATGTTACTGAAACAGGAGAATCCATTATCTCAGTTACGGTTTCTGCACCAAATACTACAGATAAAGTTATGACTTTTAAGGTAAAAGTGTTGCCTAACGCAGCGCCTACCATGACTGCAATTCCCGATCTAATTACTAAAAAGGGGACAAAAGTTACAATTAAACTCGATAATATAAATGATGGCAACGCCGAAGCCATGCAGAAAATCGCAGTCACCGCAAAAAGTTCCAACACTTCAATCATACCATCTATATCCATACAGCGCGATTCCACCGATTTTGCAGGTTTATTATCCTTTACCACAGCTTCGGACACGCCTGCTGGCAGTACCGAAACGGTTACAGTTAGGTTGAAAGACAACGGAGGCATTGCATCAGGAGGTGTTGATTCAACTATATATACTTTCCTTGTTACTGTTTACGACGACATTAACAATGCTCCGACTCTTGATGAAATCTCTCCGAGAAGTGTTAAGGCATTTGCCGGGAATAACAGTTTCGACCTTACAGGCATTAGCAATGGTGATAACAAGGACCAGTCACTTACTTTCGAAGTAAACGCTGAAGACAATAATATAGTTTCCAATCTTTCGGTTGGTAATGTGGTTAAGGGTGTAGCTCCTTTAAATTTCACGCTCAGTGGAAATACGGGAACTGCAACTATTACAATAAAAGTTACTGATAATGGCGGAGCAACCGGAAACAATGGAAACCAGTCCATCAGTCGTACTTTTGTAATGACAGCCATTGAATCACCGGTTACAGGCTTGGTTGCCAACTACGTACCTTTTGTTGGAAATGTTGCCGCTTCAGGTATTACCACCGCTACCGATGGTGGAGTAGTAGATATTTTACCCGACGGTACAGTACATATTACCGGTACCGTAAAACCTCAGACTTTTCCGGCCAATATGTTTAGCCTGGCCGAACTTACTGGTGGAAAAGAATTGGATATGTCGGCTAATAAACTAGTCAGCTTTAAGTTCAAAGGTTCTTCATCCATGATGATCCAATCCCCGCTTCCTGCAAAGAAATTGGATAAAACACTTATTTATTTCCGCCTCGTTGATGATCAACAAATTGGTTCAGCAACCAGCGGATATAATATTTCCTTTATCAAACTTGAAATACCCAACGATGATGCATGGCATGATATATATCTTGACTTTAACGGATTGTTTTATAAAGATGCTACCGGAAAGCAAACGGATAGCACACGCATACAACGCCTGATGCTCGATATTAACTGTCAATGGTTTCCGCAGATTACAGTTGACTGTTTCTTTAAGGACATAAAACTTGGCGACAAAGCAGAAAAACCTATGCCAGCGCCCCATGCTTCAATTAATGATATAGCTAACCAAACCTATTACACTGACGAAGCTCCAAAACCTATACTCCTGAGCGGAATTTCTGATGGCTCCGGAAATACAACAGCCAACCTTACAGTTTCTACTGACAATTCATCGCTGGTTTCGAACCTGAGCATTGTGCCCAATAATAACGGAACCGCGGTTCTCAGCTATACCCTGAATGCTGGCATTGCCGATTCAGCACAGATTATGGTTATTGCTAAAAATACAGCAGTAGCATCTTCAATTCCTGATACAGCCTCCTTTAATGTTTATGTAGTTGATAAAGCTACGATGGCAAATAATACAGTAACACTGAACCTTGCAAAAA
>DGQJ01000153.1:16767-23232 GCA_002389705.1 Bacteroidales bacterium UBA4417 | reverse complement strand
ACCACCGAAGTTTTTATGTCGTGGTACAGTGGTAATCCCTACGAGATGTTCACCTTTTTCCATAACCGTGTTACCGGCGATTATTCCTTCATGTTTTGGGCAATGATCATCTGTAATGCTGTTATTCCNNGGGTATGTGGTACGAGCGGTTTAATATTGTAGTTACCTCCCTGGCCAAAGATTACCTTCCATCGTCGTGGACAACTTACTCCCCAACCTGGGTTGAAATCTGCATCTACCTTGGAACTATCGGAATATTTACCATAGGTGTACTCTTCTTCTTCCGCTTTGTACCTATGATTGCCATCAGTGAAGTTAAAAGCGTACTGAAACCAACCGAAATAAAGGAAAAATATTAAAATACCGATCAACTATGAGCGCAACACATATTATTGGTGTATTCGATAGTAAACACGATTTACTGACAGGTATTGAAGGAGTAAAGGCTAAAAATTTCGTTATCGATGAAATTTACACACCCTATCCTGTTATGGAAGCAATAGATGCATTGAAAAGAAAATCGCATTTCACCAAAGCCGCATTTTTATATGGTTTTGCGGCAGTAATAGGCGTTTTATCCTTTCTTTACTACACTTCGGTGATTGACTGGCCGATTAACTACGGGGGTAAGCCTACCAATGCATTTCCTTCATTTATTATTATTACGCTGGTACTTACCATTCTTACGGTAACCATACTGAGCCTTTTCACTTTCTCTATCAGGGCCAGGATTTTCCCGGGTAAAAAGTATTTTCTGCCCGACGAAAGAGCCACCGACGATAAGTTTATCATACTTTTTGATAAAAATAATGCAGGCGGCGGATTCGAAGCGATATCGGGCGTTTTAAAAGCAAATGGTGCATCAGAAGTGTACGAAAAGGAATTTTAAACATGTTACGTAAAAAAAATACACATATGGGTTACTTAAGTAAAACCCCTTTTAAAACAGCATTTGTTCTGGCTCTTTCAGCGCTGTTGTTTGTTTCGTGCGACCGTACGCGCATACAGAAAGGATATGAATATTTCCCCGATATGGCTCATTCGCTGGCCTTCGAAACCTATTCATCCGACTCAGCCATGGCTAACGGAATTACCATGCAGCTTCCTGTGAAGGGATCCATACCGCGCGAAATGATTCCTTACCAATACCCCGCTACTCCCGAAGGCCGGCTGTTGGCAGGCAAGGAACTTGTTTGCGAACTGAAAGCCGACGAAGCCAATCTGGCCAGAGGTAAAGAAATGTTTACCATTTACTGTCAGAATTGCCATGGTGTTGCCGGGAAAGGCGACGGGCACCTCTATACCAGTGGCAAATATACCATGCAGCCTGCTTCGCTGGTTTCGGAACGTATGCTGGCAGCGCCGATAGGCGAAGTATACCATGTTATTACCATGGGATGGAATACCATGGGCGCGCATGGTCCGCAGATCAGGCCCAACGACCGCTGGATGATTGCCATGTATGTAAAGAATATTCTTCAAAAGAACTCTAAATAAGCTTCCGTGTATGGATACCAACGTTATCTTTTCAAAAAAATTTAATTATATAACCTATGTCCTGATGGCTCTTGGGGCAATCGGGCTGGTATATGGTTTCCTCACCGATACCCACAGAACCTGGGCAAACCTGTTGTTAAATAACTATTACTTCCTTTCTTTAGCCATAGGAGCCGCATTCTTTTTCAGCCTGCAGTATATTACCCAGTCAGGATGGTCAGCCATGTTCAGAAGAATACCCGAAGCATTGATGGCTTATATTCCTTACGCAGCTGTAATTATGCTGGTGATGTTTTTTGGCCTTCACGATATTTACCACTGGTCGCACCCCGACCTTGTGGCTGGCGACGAATTGCTTGCGCACAAAGCGCCCTACCTGAATGTTCCCTTTTTCATGATTCGTATTGTGATATTTTTCGGGGCATGGATACTGCTGACGCGATACCTGCGTAAACTTTCGCTGCAGGAAGATTCGCTCGGCGGAATTGAAATGTTCGAAAAAATGGAATTCTGGTCGAAGGTGTTCATTTTTGTGCTGGCACTCACATTTTCGATGGCATCGTTCGATTGGATCATGTCGATAGATGCACACTGGTTCAGTACCATATTTGCTTTTAAAAACTTTGGTGCAGCATTTTACCACGGCACTTCGCTGATAGCCCTTATTGCGATTGTTTTGCATAAAAAGGGATATTTCAAAGACATGAACGAATACCACCTGCTCGATTTTTCGAGGTATATGTTCGGGCTGAGCATCATATGGGGATACCTGTATTTTGCTCAGTTTGCACTGATATGGTTTGGAAACATCCCCGAAGAAACCATTTATTATGCTAAACGTTGGGATAACGGCTGGAAAATATTTTTCTACCTGAACTTTGCCATCAACTGGTTTATCCCATTTATTGTATTACTGCCGCAGAAATTCGATAAAAACATAAATATAGTGTATGGCATCTGTATTATGCTCCTTCTGGGATTATACACTGATATTTATGAACAGGTGATGCCCGATTTTCTGAAATCTCCTTCCATCGGAATTATAGAAATCGGAGTGTTTGCAGGCCTGGCCGGGCTATTCCTGTTTGCTTTTGGCAAAGCCCTGGCTAAAGTACCGCTGATCGCAAAAAATCATCCATATCTCGAAGAAAGTATACATCACCACTTACATTAAAATTAAATTGCTCTCTTGTTTATATAGCTGGTATCAGGTTAAAATAAAATAATTGTTGTGAATAATAATAGTCGGTTACGGGTAAACAATTCGTGATCGACTATTGTTAATAAAGCGTTAACACTAAAAGACTGGTTTTATCAGCACNNCAGTTTTGTTTTTTACTTCCACGTCTCTATTTGCTCAAAATGGTAAAGACCTTGAAGTAGGAATTACCGAACACCTCGACCAGTATGTACCTGACGATATCATACTTACTGATCACACAGGGAAGCAGGTTAACCTGAAACAAATTATCAATAAGCCTACAGTTGTTAGTTTTGTATATTACCGTTGTCCGGGCATATGCAGCCCGTTAATGAATGGCCTTGCCCAAGTGATTGACGCTACAGGGCTGGCTTTTGGGAAAGACTACCAGGCCCTCACCATCAGTTTCGACAGCCGTGAAAACTGGGAACTCGGGCGGGATAAAAGACTCAACTATTTAAAAAAGCTGAAAGGCAAAGATCCTAACGGATGGACTTTCCTTACCGGCGACAGTGCCAATATTGCGAAGGCAACCCAAGCGCTGGGTTTTGGCTTCAAGTTTGTGAATAACGAATTTATGCACGAAGGTGCCCTTATTATGATCAGCCCCGACGGCAAAATCACTAGGTATCTCAAAGGCATTGATTTTCAACCTTTCGAATTTAAGCTGGCAGTTATTGAAGCCTCAGAAGGCAAATCGGCTCCAACCCTGATCAAAGTGCTCAAGTTCTGTTATTCGTACGACACAAAATCAGAACGCTATTCCCTGGATATCACCCGCATAACGGCAACCATAACCATCATTTTTGCATTAACACTTTTGATCTACCTGCTGATTCGCGGACGCAGAAGAAAATTAAATTCAACTAACCAATAATTATACTCTCATACATGACCGGAAATTTCACAACTCATCGGATGCCGAGTTACCTTGAGCAGCAAGGCAAATACACGGGCATCCGGGCATGGATCTTATCAACCGATCACAAGCGCATTGCCCTGCTTTACCTGTATTCGCAACTTTTCTTCTTTTTTGCGGGAGTGGTAATGGGCATATTTATGAAGCTTGAACTGATCGCCCCGGGGCAGCAGATCATGGGTCCGCAAACGTATAATGCATTGTTTACGGTACACGGGCTTACCATGATATTCCTGTTTATCATTCCCGGGCTGGCGGCTTCATTCGGCAATTTCATGATTCCCATTATGATTGGAGCCAAAGACGTTGCTTTCCCTAAACTGAACCTCTTTTCGTGGTATTTATTTATCCTGGGAGCCACCATTATTTTGGTGGGGATATTTACAGGCGATGGGCCTCCTGATACCGGCTGGACCTTTTACGCACCGTATAGTTTGAAGACCAATACCAATGTAGTGCTGACTGTTTTTGGTGCGTTTGTACTGGGATTTTCGTCAATACTCACCGGGTTAAATTTTATTGTAACCATACACCGTATGCGTGCCCCGGGCATGGGATTTTTCCGGATGCCTTTGTTCATATGGTCGCTGTACGGCACTGCATGGATTCAATTACTCGCAACCCCGGTGGTTGGGATAACTTTCCTGATGGTTGTGGCCGACAGGTTATTACACATCGGCTTTTTTGATCCGGCACAGGGTGGTGATCCGATTTTGTACCAGCATTTGTTCTGGATATACTCTCATCCTGCTGTTTATATTATGATTTTACCGGCCATGGGTGCCATCACCGAAATCATTACCACTTTCTCGCATCGAACGGTTTTCGGGTATAAAGCCATTGCTATGTCGAGCCTTGCCATTGCCTTTGTAGGTTACCTGGTATGGGGGCATCATATGTTCACCTCGGGAATGAGCGAAACCGCNNGCCACCATGTACAAGGGTTCTATTTCGCTGGAACCTCCGTTCTGGTGGGCGATGGCTTTTATTTTCATTTTTATGATCGGTGGTCTAACCGGGCTGGTACTGGGAAGTGTTTCAACCGACGTTCATGTAACTGATACCATGTTTGTGGTTGCTCATTTTCATTATATCGTATTCGGGGGTGCAGGTCTGGCTTTTTTTGCCGCGTTGCATTACTGGTACCCGAAAATGTTTGGCCGTATGTACAACAAAAAAGTGGCTAACCGCGGACTATTGTTGTTATTTGTAGGATTCAACATACTTTACTTCCCTATGTTTATTTTGGGAATGATGGGTATGCCCCGCAGGTATTACGATTATCTTCCTGAATTTGCAACTCCTAACCTGATATCGACTATTGGTTCGTGGGTGCTTGGAACAGCGCTGGTAATTGTAGTAGTGAACCTGCTCAGGGCTAAAAAAGGGACACCAGAAGAAATTGATGATCCCTGGGGTGGCCGGACACTTGAATGGAAAATACAATCACCACCATGGATTGAAAATTTTGAGGAGATCCCAACTGTGAACCATGAACCTTATGAATTAACCGAAAAATAGTCTGTTTATGGAACAAAATCATACCGAACATGTAGATCACTTCGATCCGGTTGCTTCAAAAATAGGCATGTGGCTGTTTATCTTTACAGAGATATTGCTTTTTGGCGGTCTGTTCATTGTTTACTCGGTTTACCGATACAAACATCCAGTAGAATTTCACCTGGCACATCAGGAACTCGATGTAACCATCGGGTTAATCAATACCATTATCCTGCTGGTCAGCAGTATGACCGTGGCTATGTCGATTACAGCCTTGCAAACAGGCAATAAAAAACTCACCCTCATTTTTATTGCCGTAACTATATTGCTGGCATTGGTGTTCCTGGTAAATAAATATTTCGAATGGGGCGCCAAATTCCATCACGATATTTATCCGGGAAGCGAATTCCTGATGAGCCTCAGCAAAGGAGATATGTTGTTTTTCGGACTTTACTTTTTTATGACCGGTTTGCATGCCATACATATCATTGTGGGTGTTGTGCTGCTTGGCGTAATTTACATGAAAGTACAAAACGGCTCAGTAAATCAGCAGCGTTTTTCGCTGCTCGAAAACGGTGGTTTATACTGGCACCTGGTCGATCTGATCTGGATTTTCCTGTTCCCTTTGTTCTACTTAATACATTAAACCCTATGAGTGAACACAAAAATCATATTTCGAGCTATAAATCACACATCGTGGTATTGCTGAGCCTTATAATGCTGACCATACTCACGGTTACCATTACAAGTGTGCACCTGGGGCCGTTTAACACCGCTGCAGCCATGCTAATTGCATCGGTTAAAGCGGCCATTGTTTTGCTTTACTTTATGCACCTGAAGTTCGACGAAAAAATATACCGTTTCATGGTGACGCTCGTTCTTGCTATTTATGCCGTAGTAATCATCATCACCTTTTTTGACTACTTATACCGTTAAATCATATGTTCTCAGGAGTTTCAAATTTTTCGCAGGGAGTAGATGCAACATTTGCAGTTATTATCGGGATCTCGCTTTTGTTCCTGGTTGGCATCTCGGCAGTAATTATCTACTTCATTGTAAAATTCAACAAGAAAAAGAACCCGGTAGCCTCCGAAATTGAAGGCAGCACCAAACTGGAAATTATCTGGACCGTGATCCCTTTGATTCTGGTTCTGTTTATGTTCTGGATGGGCTGGCATTCGTATATCCCTTCGCGGAGGGTTCCAGAAGGAGCGATGAAAATAAAAGTCACAGCCCAGATGTGGAGCTGGCGTTTCGAATATGCCAACGGAATTGTTGAAGATACACTCTATATCCCGCTCAATAAAGATGTAACCCTCAATATGAATTCGGTGGATGTAATTCACAG
>DGQJ01000153.1:15796-16720 GCA_002389705.1 Bacteroidales bacterium UBA4417 | reverse complement strand
AAAGTTGATTCAACTGTAGCAGCAAAACCGGGCTTCGAAGGAAAACTTCTCACGGAACAAAAAGGATGTATTGCCTGCCACTCCTCCGATGGAACTAAAATTGTCGGGCCTTCGTACAAAGGAATTTTCGGGCATAAAGCTGTGGTTGAAACCAATGGCAAGGAACGCGAAATTACAGTTGATGAGGCATACATCAAAAAGTCAATTCTTGAACCCGAAGCAGATATCGTTAAAGGATATCCCAAAGGTTCCATGCCATCGTACAAAGGACAATTGACTGACGAGCAGCTCGATAAAATAGTTGAATATATCAAAACGTTAAGTGAAGAAGCAAAATAGCCCTGGCGATATCCTTAAAATAACCAGTGAACTGGGGAAAGTCCGCATTTCGATACCTGTAGCATTCACAACATTTACAGGCTATATACTTAGCCACGGGCAGTTCGACCGTGGCTTTATTTTGCCGTTTATAGGTATATTCCTCCTGGCCTGCGGTGCATCGGCATTTAACCAGTTGCAGGAAACTGAAACCGATCGTATTATGAAGCGTACTGCCGGCCGCCCGCTTCCATCGGGCCGGATCAGTAAAACAGGAGCCCTTGTAATTGCACTCGTTTATTTTATTTCAGGCTGCCTGGTGCTTTATTTTGGGCCAGGATTGCTCACTTTACTGGTTGGGGTTTCAACATTTGTATGGTATAACCTGATTTACACCCCGCTGAAAAAAATTACAGCCTTCGCCGCAGTTCCTGGTTCAATGGTTGGTGCATTACCACCGCTGGCCGGGTGGGTAGCCGGGGGAGGAAGCCTCACCGACCCAAGGGCGCTGGCACTGGGATTCTTTTTTTTCATGGGACAGATTCCCCATTTCTGGCTGCTGTTGCTAAAACTGGGCAAGCAGTACGAAAGTGCAAACCTGCCTTC
>DGQJ01000153.1:0-15723 GCA_002389705.1 Bacteroidales bacterium UBA4417 | reverse complement strand
GTCGGTAAGTCGTTTCTGCTTATCAATGTGTATTACCTGTTTGTGATGCTGGTAATGATAGCCGGCAGCCTTACCTGATTTCCAATCCCAGTTTATCGATTATATTTTTCCTGATTTTATCCTAAACCATTGGTTGTTTCAGGTGTTATAAAACATATATAGATACATCAGATTGTATTTATAAATTCATTAATTTTATGAGATAATTATAACAATTTAAAACAATAGCCTTATGGAGCCTAATGAAGCCGGATTGAGCAACGTTTACCATCCTTCGAAAGAAGTTGTAAAAAAAGCCATTGTTAAAAATTACGATGCGATGTATAAACAATCCATCAAAAACCGTGAAGAATTCTGGGCTACGGAAGCCAAACGACTGGAATGGTACAAAAAATGGGACAAAGTACTTGACGACAGCAACAAGCCCTTTTACAAATGGTTTGCCGGCGGGCAGATTAACATTATACACAATGCGCTCGACAGGCATCAGAAAAATGCCACCCGCAACAAAATGGCCATCATATGGGAAGGCGAACCAGGCGATGTGCGCACTTACTCCTATCATGCCCTGAACCGCGAGGTTACCAAATTCTCGAACGTGCTCCGGGCTATGGGTGCAAAAAAAGGGGAAGTGGTTACCATATACATGCCCCAGATACCTGAACTTGTAATAGCAATGCTTGCATGTGCCAAAATTGGGGCAGTACATAGCGTGGTTTACGGCGGGTATAGCGTTGAAGCGCTGGCTGAACGCATTGAAGATGCAAAAAGCCGCATCCTGATTACTGCCGATGGTGGTTTCCGACGCGGTAAGCCCACCCAGCTTAAAACCATTGCCAACGAAGCCATGCAACGCTCGGCCACCATCGAAGTATGCATCGCCGTGAAACGTACCGGCGAAGATTGTTACATGGAGAATGACCGCGATTTCTGGTATCACGACCTGATGGGTATGCCCCTGGCCAATACAAATTGCTGCACCGAAAAAACCAGTTCCGAAGACCCCCTGTTTATCCTTTATACATCAGGCACTACCGGGAAACCCAAAGGCCTGGTTCACACCCATGGCGGTTATGCAGTTTATACTTCGACCACACACCGGTATGTATTTGACATAAAGCCTGAAGATCGCTGGTGGTGTGCAGCCGACCCGGGTTGGATTACCGGCCACAGTTATATCGTTTACGGGCCTTTGCTGAATGGAGCTACCATTATGATGTACGAAGGCGCACCCAATCATCCTTATCCCAACCGATGGTGGGCTATGATTGAAAAGTATGGAATAAATATTCTTTACACCTCACCTACTGCCATTCGTGGATTGATGCGTTTTGGATCGTCGTGGGCCGACCGGCACGACCTGAGTTCACTCCGGCTGTTAGGCTCGGTGGGCGAGCCCATTAATCCCGAAGCCTGGAAATGGTATTACGAAGTGATTGGCCACAGCCGTTGCCCCATCATGGATACCTGGTGGCAAACCGAAACAGGTGGATTTATGATCACGCCATTGCCCATCACACCTTTAAAACCAGGCTCAGCAACCAAACCTTTCTTTGGAAACGAAATCGCCATTGTGGACGATCATGGCAAGGAAGTGAAAAACGGTGAAGAAGGAAACCTGGTAATTCAAAATCCATGGCCGGGCATGGCACGTACCATATTAGGCGATCCCGACAGGTATGTTGAAAAATACTGGCAGAAATATGCAGACCAGGGCTGGTACCTGGCCGGTGATTCGGCCCGTAAGGACGAAGATGGATATTACTGGATCATAGGGCGTATTGATGATGTGATTAAAGTTAGCGGTTACAGGCTGGGATCGGCTGAAATTGAAAGCGCCCTGGTAAGCCACCCCATGGTTACCGAGGCCGCTGCCATTGCCCTGCCCGACGACCTGCGGGGGAATATTATTCACACCACGGTAATTCTACGCAATGGGATTGCAGGCACCGCTGCCCTGGCCGAAGAACTCAAAACCCATGTTGAAAAGGAGATAGGACCCATTGCCCGTCCGGCCTTTGTTGAATTTGCCGAATCGCTTCCCAAAACACGCTCAGGCAAAATTATGCGTCGGGTAATAAAAGCCCGTGCCCTGGGTCAGGATACCGGCGATTTAACGGCCTTGGAGGAATAGCAGGCAGTATTTGTTCATCAGCAGCAGCCACAACATTTGCAAGAAACACTGAAAAACATACATAGCGACATTTGCTTTTTAAAATTCCTTACCTTTGTCCACCAAATCCACAGATAATGAAAAACCTTCTTTTTATAGCCCTGATAGCAGCATTTTTTGCTGGATGCGCAGGAAAAACTACCACTACCGATAATGCCGTCGAGGCCACAGCTACTGCTGCTGCTAACAAAACAGTAGTACTCGCCATCGAAGGCATGACCTGCACCGGGTGCGAAAATACCATTCAGGAATCAGTAACTAAAATTGCCGGTGTTACTGAAATTAAAGCTTCGCATCTCGATTCAACAGCCGTAGTTTCATTTGACTCAACCAAAACCAGCCTGGCTGCCATAGGTGATGCAATTACCGAAGCCGGTTATGTGTTTAAGGGTGTTAAGTCAACTTTTAAGCCTGCTGGCTCAAATTAACGTTACCGCCCCGAACCTGAAGTCCTTCTGCCCGGAGCGTTTTCCGGCAGAAGGTTTTTTTTTGTAAACAGACTTACGGGATAAACTATGAAAAACCCGGCAAATCTTTCTTAACTTTAATCAGAATAATAACATATGCAGCTTTATTTTATCGAGCCCATTGCCGAAGCGGTTCCATGCCAGGTAAACCTGGGAGCAGAAGAGTCGTTCCACTGTGTTAAGGTATTAAGAATGCGTGCCGGAGATTTGATCCACCTTACGGATGGAAATGGCAGTCTGTTCGAAGGCCGGTTACTGGCAGCGGATACAAAAGCCTGCGTGGTGACGATTGAAAAGGAACAAAGGGAAGTTGGCAAAAGACCCTTCAGGCTGCATATGGCAGTGGCGCCAACCAAGAACCTGGCCCGCTTCGAATGGTTCCTCGAAAAAGCTACAGAAATAGGCGTTGACGAGATTACACCCCTGATTTGCGAACATTCCGAAAGGGTTCAGATTCGTGTGGACAGGCTGCAGAAGATTATCATATCAGCTGCCAAGCAATCTCTGAAAACTTATCTTCCTGTGTTACACGAACCTGTAAAATTTACTGATTTCGTAAGCCGGAATAATTCAGGGGCACGTTTTGTTGCTTACGTGGAAGAACATCAGCCCATTCACCTGAAAGAAGCTTACCAAAAAGGAGACTGCATTGTATTTATTGGGCCCGAGGGCGATTTCAGCCGCAAGGAAATGGAACTGGCCATCAAGTCAGGAATCATGCCGGTTAGCCTGGGTCCTTCACGACTCAGAACCGAAACAGCAGCCATGGTAGCATGTCATATCATAAATATTGTAAACGAATAAAAATGCACAAACTCGTTCTTACAGCCGTGCTATGCTTAACATTAATTTCTGCAGCTTTGGCACAGAAAACATACCAGATTGCACTGCTGAAATACAACGGTGGTGGCGACTGGTATGCAAACCCGACAAGCCTTACCAACCTGATCGATTTCTGTAATAAAAATCTCAAAACCAACATCAATCCTGAATATGCAACCGTTGATGCCGGAAGCAGTGAAATTTACAACTATCCTTTCGTGCATATGACCGGTCATGGGAATGTGATTTTTAGCGACCAGGAAGCTCAGAACCTCAGAAACTATTTGGTGGCCGGCGGTTTCCTTCATATTTCGGATAACTATGGTATTGACAAATTTATAAGGGTGCAAATGAAAAAGGTATTTCCTGAGCTGGAGTTTGTTGAATTACCTTTTGATTTTCCGATTTACCATCAGCAATATAATTTCCCTAATGGCCTGCCCAAAATACACGAACACGATGGCAAAGCCCCCCAGGGATTTGGGTTGTTATGGGAAGGCCGCCTGGTATGTTTTTATGATTACGAATGCGACCTGGGCGATGGATGGGAAGATCCAGAGGTACATAAGGATTCGCCTGAAAAAAGACTGAAAGCATTGCAGATGGGAGCGAATATGATTCAGTATGTATTTACGCAGTAAAAAAGAAGTTAATGAAGGTACGATAAACAAATGACAAGGTATGATTCAGGGAAACAATGCATAGAAGTACAATTTTCAAAAACCTACAATTCGTAAATCGGTTGACCGAAGTCCGAAGAAGGAAGTAATCCAATTCGTACATCGTAAATCGTAAATCGTAAATCGTTTGACCGAAGTCCGAAGTCCGGAGACAGAAGTAACCCAATTCGCAAATCGTACATCGTAAATCGTAAATCGTAAATAATGATAACCACTGAAACATTCCGCCAAATGGCGCTATCGTTCGAAGGTGCTGTTGAGATGCCCC
Organism: Bacteroidales bacterium UBA4417; assembly: GCA_002389705.1. Taxonomy (GTDB): domain Bacteria; phylum Bacteroidota; class Bacteroidia; order Bacteroidales; family UBA4417; genus UBA4417. Next base: position 11,313 of record DGQJ01000153.1, on the reverse strand, counting down.
ATTTCGGAAAGCCTTCTTTCAGGGTGAACCAAAAAATATTTGCCTCCCTGGATGAAAAATCAGCCAGGGCTGTTGTAAAACTGACAGATGTAGAGCAATCCGTATTTTGTGGTTATGACCATACAATAATGCAACCGGTAAACGGAGGATGGGGTAAGCAGGGATGGACCGTGATAAACCTTAAAACTGTTAGCCCCGAAATACTCCGTGATGCTTTAACAACCTCGTACTGCAATGTTGCACCTGTTCATCTTTCAGAAAATTACAAGCGTTTCTGAGTATGATCAGCAGGCAAAATACCTAAATGGAAGCCACACAGGCTTATGTTAACTCATAATAAAAAAGTGTATGAAAGTAATGAAATTCGGAGGAACCTCCGTAGGCTCACCGCAGCGAATGCATGCCCTGATCAACCTGATCAACGATGGCGAACCTAAGATAGTTGTACTCTCAGCCATGAGCGGAACAACCAATGCCCTGGTTGATATAAGCCAGGCACTTTACCGGAAGGAGAACGATAAGGCTGGTGAACTTATTGGGACATTGTATGCGAAATACCAGGGCGTGGTCGACGAACTGTATGCAACAGAAGTTTCGAAACAAAAAGCCGCTGAATTGATAGCAACACATTTCGATTACCTGCAGTCGTTTACACGCGATTTGTTTACCATAAATGAAGAACGGGCTGTGCTGGCCCAGGGCGAACTAATCTCCACGGCACTTTTCCAGTTCCTGCTCGAAGAAAAAGGCATACCCTCGGTATTGCTGCCCGCCTTGAATTTCATGAGGTTGAACGAAAATTCGGAACCCGACATGGCATATATTTCCGAAAACCTGAAACTTGAACTTAGTAAATATCCGGCCAGCGAACTCTTTATCACGCAAGGGTACATCAGCCGAAACGATTTTGGCGAAATTGATAACCTGAAACGGGGTGGCAGCGATTATACAGCCACTATTGTGGGCGCAGCAATAAGTGCTGACGAAATACAAATCTGGACGGACATTGATGGCATGCATAACAATGATCCGCGCATTGTAAACAAAACTTTCCCGATTGCCAAACTCACTTTCGACGAAGCCGCCGAGTTGGCTTACTTTGGCGCTAAAATTTTACATCCTACATGTATTTTGCCGGCGAAAGATCAGAATATCCCCGTAAGGCTGCTGAACACCATGCAACCGGAAGCAACCGGAACCCTTATTTCGTCCGAAAACCAGGCTGAAGGTTTCCGTGCTGTGGCTGCCAAAGATGGTATTACTGCCATTAACATAAAGTCGGGCCGGATGCTGATGGCTTATGGTTTCCTGCGGGCGGTGTTCGAAGTCTTCGAACGCTATCGTAAGCCGATCGATATGATCACCACATCGGAGGTTGCAGTTTCGGTTACCATCGACAATACCGACGAGCTCGAAAATATTGTGGAAGAACTGAAGGAATTCGGGACCGTGAATGTGGATACTGATTTGAGTATCGTGAGCATTGTTGGCCTTTTCCCGGCAGGGAAACCGGGTTATGCAGGCGCTATCTTCGATTCCTTGCGCGATATACCTGTACGTATGATTTCGTATGGGGGTAGCGAAAATAATATTTCAATCCTGGTCGACACCCGGTTGAAAAAAGAAACTTTAATGACTTTGAATGAAGGTCTTTTTGAATTGGAATAAGCATAGAAATTTTAGGACTAACAACACATGACAACATATAATAACGAATTAATATATAAATTCAGCCTCACTCCTACCCCGTTTTTTTATTACGACCTGGAGTTGCTCGACCAAACCCTGGAAAGCCTGAAGAAGGCTTCTGACAGGTATGGCTACAAGGTACATTATGCACTGAAGGCAAATGCCAACCCTACGATCCTGAAGCAGATCAGGAATTATGGGTTCGGGGCCGACTGCGTGAGCGGTAACGAAGTGAGCCGGGCGGCAGAAACCGGATTTCCCGGCGACAGTATAGTTTTTGCAGGCGTGGGTAAAAGTGATGAAGAAATAAAAACCGGCCTCGAAAATAATATTCACAGTTTTAATTGCGAGAGCGCACAGGAACTGGAAGTAATTGACCAGATTGCCGGAGCAATGCAAACGATTGCGCCGGTTGCCCTGCGCCTGAACCCGAATGTAAGTGCCAACACGCATAAATACATTACAACCGGTCTCGAGGAAAATAAGTTTGGGATAAACCAGTGGGAACTCGATGCCATTGTCGAAAAGCTGAAAACATTAAAAAATATCCGCCTGGTTGGACTGCACTTTCATATTGGTTCGCAAATTACCGACCTGGGTGCTTTTAAATCGCTGTGCCTGAAAATTAACGAGTTTCAGAAATGGTTTGATCAGAAACGCATTCCGCTTCCAAACCTGAATGTGGGTGGCGGACTAGGCATTGATTATCATGAACCTGAAAAACACCCGATTGTAGATTTCGATTCTTTCTTTAAGCTATTTCACGATTATCTCGATGAATATGCCGGCCAAAAGGTTCACTTTGAATTGGGGCGCGCCCTTGTTGCCCAATGCGGAAGCCTGATTTCGAAGGTATTGTATATCAAAAATGGAATAAATACCAACTTCATGATCCTGGATGCAGGTATGACGGAACTGATTCGCCCTGCTTTGTACCAGGCATATCATAAAATTGAAAATATCAGTAATATCGGTGGACCGCTTCAGCGTTACGATGTGGTTGGCCCAATCTGTGAAAGCTCCGATTGCTTCGGCAAGGCAATGCAGCTACCGGTTACCCGGAGAGGCGATTTAATAGCATTACGCTCAGCCGGGGCATATGGCGAGGTAATGTCGTCCAATTACAATTTGAGAGAAAAAGTAAAAGCTTATTACTCAGATCAGTATTAAAATCCTTTGCACAAAAAAACCACTAAGATGCTCAACGGATGAGTATGCTTAGTGGTTTATTTTTTTGGTGATATCTTCATAGCATCATAGATCCAGATACCGGCCTGGTATTCCAGGTTATGATGCCTTTCGATAAGCTATTTTTTAAGCATCGAAATCTGCTCTTCAATCGCTTTAATTTTCGACTCGGCATCAGCCATTTTGCGACGCTCAACCTCAACAACTTCGGGTTTGGCATTGGCAACAAATCGCTCATTCGAAAGTTTAACCATAACACTTTTAAGGAATCCCTGGGTATAAGCCAGTTCCTGGTTCAGTTTTTCTATTTCGGCAGCAACATCAATTTTATCGCCCAGCGGAACATAAAATTCATTGCCCTTGATGATAAACGAAGCCGCACCGGTAACCTTTTCATTTACATACTTTATAGGTGTAAGATTACAGAGTTTTTCGATAAGCGAATCGAAAAGCAGGTTTGGTATTTCGTTGCCGGGTTTCAGTATAAACAGGTCGAGTTTATCCTTGATCGGGATGTTCTTTTCTTTACGAATAGACCGTATGGATGTAACTATTTCGAGGGTGTACGGAAAATGGTCCAGCATCTTTTCGTCGTACTTTTTCGGGACTGGCATTTGCGAAACCATAATGCTGCCGGCATTTTCCCCATACAGCAGGTGCCAAATTTCTTCGGTAATGAAAGGCATAAACGGATGCAGAACCTGCATGAGGTCCGACAACAATGATACAGCTGCTTTGTAGGTTTGCGCATCAATAGGCTGCTGGTACGCCGGTTTAATCATTTCGAGGAACCAGGAACAAAAATCGTCCCACACCAGTTTGTAAACACCCATCAGCGCATCACTCAACCGGTATTTATCGTAATGATCGTTAATTTCGGTTAAAGCCTGGTTAAAACGAGCCCTGAACCAGGTAACTGCCAGAGCAGCATACATAGGCTGCTGAAGGTTTTTATCCACTTCCCAGCCTTTGATCAGCCGGAAGGCATTCCACACTTTATTCGAAAAATTACGTCCCTGCTCGCATAACGATTCATCGAAAGGCAAATCGTTGCCGGCAGGCGAAGTAAGCAGCATACCTACGCGAACGCCATCGGCACCATACTGTTCAATCAGTTTAATGGGATCGGGCGAATTACCAAGTGATTTCGACATTTTACGGCCAAGCTTGTCGCGTACAATACCGGTGAGGTACACATTTTTAAAAGGTACTTCTTTACGGTATTCCTGTCCTGCCATGATCATTCGGGCCACCCAGAAGAAAAGAATTTCGGGTGCTGTTACCAGGTCGTTGGTGGGATAATAATATTTAATATCCTCATTTTCAGGATTCCGTATGCCATCGAAAACCGATACCGGCCATAGCCACGACGAGAACCAGGTATCGAGGACATCTTCATCCTGGCGGAGTTCCTCCAATTTCAGTTTCGGGAATTTTGCCAGCGCTTTGCCATGTGCTTCTTCGGCCGAACGGGCTACAATTATGCTCCCGTCGGGCAGAAAATATGCCGGGATACGCTGTCCCCACCACAACTGCCGGCTGATGCACCAGTCGCGCACATTTTCCATCCAGTGGCGGTAGGTATTTTTAAATTTTTCCGGATGAAATTTAACTGTTTCATTCATTACCACCTCCAGCGCTGGCTTAGCCATATCGGCCATTTTGAGGAACCACTGCATCGAAAGTTTGGGTTCAATCACTACATGGGTACGCTCACTGTAACCCACCTTGTTGGTATATTCCTCAATTTTTACCAGGTTACCGGCAGCCTCCAGGTCTTTTACTATCAGTTCGCGTACGGCAAACCTATCCAAACCCACATACATTTGTGCTTTCTCGCTCAGGGTGCCATCGGGGTTAAAAATATCAATACTTTCGAGGTTATATTTCTGACCTATCATGTAGTCGTTCACATCGTGTGCCGGGGTAATTTTAAGGCAACCTGTACCAAACTCACGGTCCACGTATTCGTCGCTGATCATGGGTATAGAGCGGCCCAGCAAGGGAACAATTACGCGCTTTCCGGCAAGATGACTAAAACGGGTGTCTTCAGGGTGGTAGCAAACTGCAGTATCGCCCAAAATGGTTTCGGGACGGGTGGTTGCTATAGTAACCCATTCATCCTGTGTACCTTCAACTTTATAACGCAGGAAATACAATTTGCTTTGAACTTCGCGGAAAATAACTTCTTCATCCGAAAGGGCGGTAAGTGCCTGGGGATCCCAGTTCACCATACGCACACCTCTGTAAATCAAACCTTTGTTATACAAATCAACAAACACCTGAATTACCGATTCGTAGCGGGCTTCGTCCATGGTAAAGCAAGTACGGTCCCAATCGCAGGAAGCACCCAGTTTTTTGAGTTGTTCAAGTATGATTCCGCCGTGTTTTTCTTTCCACTCCCAGGCATGCTCAAGAAACGATTCGCGGCTGAGTTCCGATTTATCAATTCCCTCTTCCTTCAGTTTAGCAACAACTTTAGCCTCAGTAGCAATGGAAGCATGGTCGGTACCCGGGACCCAGCATGCATTCTTGCCAATCATGCGGGCGCGGCGTATAAGTACATCCTGAATAGTGTTATTGAGCATATGCCCCATATGCAACACACCTGTAACATTGGGCGGAGGAATTACAATTGTGTAAGGTTCCCGATGATCGGGAACAGATCGGAAATATTTTTTTTCGAGCCAAAAGCCATACCATTTATCTTCAATTGATCGTGGATCGTATTTACTTGGTATTTCCATAAAAATATCGGGTGGTTTAATTTTAGTCTGCAAAGGTAGTTAAACCGGATGAAACTCGTAAATTGAAAATGTCACAAATTGAATATGTATCCCTGTACTTCTAACTCGTTGATAATATGGCTGCAATTCAACATATATCCAGACACAGCCTGAGAGGATATTTAGCAGGTTTCACGGATACAATACATTAATTATCAGAATAGTGTAAATCGTAGCTGAATACATGCAGATTGGTCAGAAACCTGATTTTTTGAATACAGGCAAAATAACATTTACCAAACTACAAGTCGAAAGATGTTAAAAACATCAGATGGTTTCATATATTTGCTGTTACGTTTGCAATGGAAAGCACTGCTATCGATACCTGAAATTGAATATCTATGGAACGCAAAAAAAGATTTGTAAAGCAATTTTTACGTTACTATCAATATACACAGGTACGCAATACCTTGCTGCGGGGAATAGCCGGCTACCTTATTATCGTATTAATTTTCGGTACAATTTTTTACCTTTTCAACAGCCTTTCGGCAAACATTAATGATACTTCGAAGCAGCTCAGCTATTTTGATTACCTGTATTTCAGCCTGGTTACATTTTCGACCATCGGGTATGGCGAAATAATCCCGGTAGGCACTGCCGGCAAAATCATTATCATGATTGAATCGTGTATTGGTCTCACTTACACCCCTTTCCTGGGAGGATATCTCACCTACCTATTTATTCAACGTCCGAAGGATTTTTTTCTGACCGATAACATATTCCTGCGTCATAACAACAACAAAATATATCTTTCGGCCAGGGTTGGCAACAAAGGGAAACCTATTGTGGATTGCGATGCCACGATAGATATGTTCCTGATTGAGAACAATATAAAGAAAACGCTGTTTAAACATGCTTTTTCAAGGCCGCTGGTAGAAGTATCGTGGTATATCAATCTGAGGCTCGACGATCCCGAAAACCCGGTGCCGCTGCAACATCTGAAAACCATATTTGCCAATCCCGAGATCTGCCTGATCCGCATTAAATTTTCGGGGCAGGATGCCACTACGGGTAATTCCATTCATTTGTTTAAATATTATAAGCCACAGGATATCAGGCGGGGAGGCAGTTTCCTGGATGTTTATAAATGGGAAGGTGTGGAAAGGAAAATCATAAACTGGAACAACTTCAACAAGACCGTTGAGATTAGTGAGGAACAAAACCTTGAAATTGACCGGCTTTTGGAAGAATAGAAGCATTTCAGCAGTAAATTTTTATGATTCTGCATCTTTAGGTCTAAACTTTGCCATAACATAAATACAAACCCAAATAAATAGTATTCAGTACATCAACGCTACAAACTATGAGAAATATTCTTTTGATCTTCCTGATATTCAGCAGCCAGATCGGGCTGGCACAAAATAAAAAAATAAGCCTTTTCAATGGCAGTGATCTTACCGGATGGAAAATTAACGGTACCGAAAAGTGGTATGTAGAAAATGGTGAACTGGTTTGCGAAAGCGGACCTGACAAGCAATATGGATACCTGTCGACCGACAGCAGTTATTATAATTTCGATCTTACGCTTGAGTTTAAGTTCGAAGCAAACGGAAACAGCGGAGTTTTTATCAGGTCATCCATCGAAGGCACTAAAATTAGCGGCTGGCAGGTTGAGGTGGCTCCTCCGGGTGAACACAGTGGAGGAATATATGAGTCGTACGGCCGTGGCTGGCTTATACTTCCAAAACCTGAGGATGAAAAAATGCTGAATGCCACCGGCTGGAATAAAATGCGCATCAGGGTGCTGAACAACGAGGTAACATCGTGGCTTAATGGCAATGAAATGGTGCACCTGAAAGATGATAAAATTGGCGAAGGCAAGGGATTTATTGCTTTGCAGATACACGACGGAGGCGGAATTAAAGTGCGCTGGAAAAATATTTACCTGCAAAAACTTTAGTCGTCGGGTATTCTGTATTGCCCAGGCAGACACATTAAAATATTGAGGACACCGGTAAGCATTTCCACCCCACACTTAAATGGCCCAATATTTGTAAACAAAAAACTTATTGAAATTGTAAATGTTCTCCACATACAATAAACATAAAACCATGAAGCGTACAATATTAATAGCTGTAATGATTTTTTTAAGCATTTCTGGTGTAAAAGCCCAGAAACCAATTACGCTTACTGCTGATAGCGTTAAATTCGGCAACCGGTATTATCCCGGATTCTGGCTGGGCATTCCCGAAGCAAGGCCGGCCGATGTAAAAGCCGACTGGATAAAAGCCATTGAAAAAGGAACAAAATCGAAAGTAACCACGGATCGCAACGAAATGACTCTTTTTGGGGCTTTACTACCTAACTTTACGAAAGGCAGTGTCAATATCATGAGTAAAATAGCCGAGAAGGACTCGCTTTCGTTATTGTTTGTTAGTGTTGAAAACGCCCGCGATAATTTCGTGAATACAAATTCAGAAGAATTTGCCGCACTGAGCAAATATCTGCTGAAATTTGGCAAAACCCAATATACCATAACGGCAAAAAAACAACTGGAGGCTGAAGAATCTAAACTTCAGGACCTGGAAAAGGAGCTCAAAACTACCCGTAAAAATAAGGACAAGCTCGAGAAAAACATACAATCCGCCCAGGTGAAAATTTCAGGGCAAAATGATAAGATCAAAAGTATTGAAAAGGAATTGAGCACCCTCGATATTAAAATCGGTAATGCTTCAACTGCTTTAAGTGTTATGGAAGAGGGTGATGCAAAAAAAGCTAAGAAGTCGGAATTAAAGAGCCTGCAAAAAACCAAGAAGAGCCTGCTAAAGGACAGTAATTCAGCACAAAGCACCATTGATAAGGCAAACACAAGCATTGCCGACAGCAAAAATGAAATAGAACAAAACCTGGCATTACAGCAGGACCTGGCAGATAAAATTGCTGAGCAAAAGCTTACTGTTTCCAAATACCAACAGAAACTTAAAAATATTGAAGCGTTCTGATGTAAATCAGCACAAATTCAAAATTCTTTTAAAATTTTGATACAAAAGATCACCTGTAAACGTGTGTTTACAAGTGATTTTTTATGCCAACAGCCCTACTTTGTCGAAGAATGATTTCACCACCTTTTGAGTTTACATAAAAAAATCCGGCAACAAATCCCGGAATAATAAGGGGCAATCGAAAATCAGCTGAAAAATTTCAGCACTCTTGTTTTATTTAGGGTACCCCTAACAAAAAAGCATACATTTTTCCAAATTCCCTTTAAAAAAGTGGCAGGTAAGTAAAAAATAATGGTCGACATTAAAAAAAGCCGTATATTTGCAATCCAAAGCTGATAAAAAGTGAATAATTTTAACACCACCTTCCTATTTCTCCTTTTTAAACATACCACTATGTTTAAATGAGAATGGTTGTGCATGTGGGATAAAAAATATAACCGTTCTCTGAGAAAAACAGGGAACGTTTTTTTTTGCCTTAAAATCAGGAATAAGAATAAAAAGCAGACATTTATGAAGACAGAACGGCCACAAAAGCAAGGATTGTACAGGCAGGAATTTGAGCACGAAAACTGCGGAATAGGATTTGTAGCTCATCTCAAAGGGAAAAAGTCACATTCAATTATCAGCAAGGGTCTCGAAATCCTTACCAATATGACCCATCGCGGGGCGGAAGGTGCCGACAGCAAAACCGGTGATGGTGCAGGCGTTATGATACAGGTTCCGCGCGATTTTTACCTCATCCAGGGATATTCGTTACCACCTGTAGGCCAGTTCGGTACGGGACTGCTGTTTTTGCCGCAAGATACTGATGATGCTGAAAAATGCCGGCAGATACTTTTAAAGATCATTGATGAAGAAGGCGTTGATTTTATCGGCTTCCGCGAAGTGCCCCGCGACAACCAGGTAATAGGCCAGTTGTCGCGCGATGCCGAACCATTTATCCAACAAATATTGCTGGGGTCTGAAATGTCGCAGGATGAGCTGGAATGCAAACTTTATATTATCCGGAAGCGGGCTGAAAACGAGATCCGTAACTCAGATATCAGGCAAAAAAGTTTCTTTTATATTCCTAGCCTTTCTACCAAAGTACTGATTTATAAAGGAATGCTTACATCGCCACAGCTAGGCGAATATTATCTTGACCTCAGGGATGAGCGCATGGAAAGCGCAATCGCCCTGGTTCATTCCAGGTTCAGCACCAACACCTTTCCCTCGTGGGACCTTGCACAACCTTTCCGAATGCTCGGGCATAACGGCGAAATCAATACTATCAAAGGCAACAGGTTCTGGATGGAAGCACGTGAATCTATCCTCAAATCCGATAAGCTGGGCGATCTGTCGCGTTTGTACCCCATCATTCAACCAGGCATGAGCGATTCGGCCTCGCTTGATAATGTACTCGAGTTCCTGGTGATGAGCGGCAAATCATTGCCATACGCCATATCCATCCTGATTCCTGAGTCGATCAACGCAAAAAATCCTATCCCTGCTAACTTACGTGATTTTTACCACTATCATGCTTCATTCATGGAGCCCTGGGATGGGCCTGCTTCGCTGCTAATTTCAGATGGTCGTTATATAGGCGGTACCCTCGACCGGAACGGGCTTCGGCCGTCGAGATATTTAATTACCACCAACGACCTGATGGTGATGGGATCAGAAACAGGAGTTCAGACTTTTGCTGCAGAAGAAATCAAGGAAAAAGGAAGGCTGAAACCGGGGAAAATGTTATTGGTCGATACAAAGGAAGGCCGCATTTATTATGACAAAGAACTGAAAGCCAGGCTTGCTTCGGAATTTCCTTACGGGGAATGGATACAGCAAAACATGGTAAACCTCGAAGAGATTGAGACGGGTCAGAAAGTGTCGCCCGACATGGGAGATCAATATGAAAAATACCTCACATCTTTTAATTATTCGCTCGAGGATACCGACAAGATCATAAAGGAAATGGCCGCAACCGGCAAGGAACCTGTGGGCTCCATGGGCAACGATGTTCCTTTGGCTGTACTCTCGCACAAGCCCTATCGCTTGTTTAACTACTTCAAGCAACTGTTTGCCCAGGTAACTAACCCGCCTATCGATCCCATCAGGGAGGAAATCGTAATGACCTTGTCGGGATATCTCGGGTCGCTGCAACAGAACCTGCTCGACACTTCGCCCGACCATGTAAAAATGGTACGCTTCCGTAATCCTGTGATATCAAACACCTATTTCCAGGTGGTTAAAAACCTGCGATACAAAGGATTTTCTGCAGCCAACCTGCAATTGCATTTTGAGCTGGAGAAAGGTGCAGAAGGGCTTCGGCATGCCGTCGACCAGCTTTGTACAGATGCCGAAAAAGCTGTTGACGAAGGCAAAAACTATATAATTCTTTCCGATCGGGGAATCGACGAGCACACAGCTCCAATTCCCTCGCTGCTGGCTGTTTCGGCAGTTCACCATCACCTGATCAAAAAGCGGAAAAGGATGCAGATTGACATTGTGGTTGAATCGGCCGAGCCCCGTGAGGTAATGCACTTTGCCCTTCTTTTCGGTTATGGGGCAAGTATTATAAATCCGTACATGGCTTTCGCGGTTATCAATAAATTGGTAAAAGACAATGCCATACAGCTCGATTACGAAAAAGCCAGGGACAACTATATCAATTCCATCAATAAAGGCATACTAAAAATTATGTCGAAAATGGGAATTTGTACCCTGAGAAG
>DGQJ01000071.1 GCA_002389705.1 Bacteroidales bacterium UBA4417 | reverse complement strand
CGGCCGGTGTCAATTGATTCCTGTACCGAACCAACAACGAGCTGTACACCCAGTTCCTTCACCAACTCATCGCGGTAATCGATGGTTTCCTGGAAATTATGCCCGGTATCCACATGAAGGAGCGGGAAAGGTATTTTGGCAGGCCAGAAAGCTTTCCGGGCCAGGTATGTCATAACAATACTGTCCTTGCCTCCCGAAAAAAGTATAGCCGGACGCTCAAATTGCGCGGCAACTTCGCGGATCACAAATATGGATTCGCTTTCGAGTTCGTCAAGGTGTGAAAGATTGTAACTGGTCATGCGTTAGTATATTGGTGTTGAAAAATGACAATTTATGCATTCCTGCTTTCTAACAACAAAACAGGTAAAATGTTATCGAGTATTTTTTGTACTGACGTTTCCACGTCCTCAATATCGGTGTGTATTTCCAGAAATGGCTGCGCCGGTATTTCGAAAGGTGAATTCACCCCGGTGAAATCGCTGATCTGACCCGCACGGGCCTGTTTATACATTCCTTTCACATCGCGTTGCTCGCAGGCAGCCAGGCTGGGATTGAGAAAAATCTCTATAAAATCATCGTTACCGATAATTTCCCTGGCCAGGTTGCGGATTTCGTTGGTGGGGCTCACAAAGGCATTTATTGTAATCACCCCGGCCGAAACAAAAAGTTTTGAAACTTCGGCAATCCGGCGGATATTCTCGAGCCTGTCGATGTTGCTGAAGCCCAGGTTTGAATTTATCCCGCTCCGTACATTGTCCCCGTCGAGTACCTGGCAGAGAAAGTCCCTGTTGAAAAGCTCCTTTTCCAACTCCAGTGCCAGGGTTGTTTTGCCGGAACAGGGTAAACCGGTAAACCAGATAACACGCGCATGCTGACCGAGTTTCAGTTCCTTCGCCGACCGGTTAACCAGTTTTTCGGAAAACACATCATTTGTACGTTGCCCCACTGCAGTGCATCTTGGTTTAGCGGTGCAAAAGTACGGTTTATCTTGTTATCTTCAAGCAGGTAACAGGAGAAAGCTGGGTGTAACATAATCGGGTAACGCTTAAGTACCATTCAAAAAGATGGCACAGGTTAAACCGTAATGCTTTATACGAATACCGGCAAATAAATAATGCTGTTGCAAACAGGGGGTCTATTTCCAGCGAATGGTTTCGAAAAGATGCTGTATATCTTTTTCGACAAATTCAATAACCGGCGCCAGCGAATCGTTATTGGGTACAGCATCGAAATACAATGATCCACGCATAAAATGGCTGGTGCTGTCGGTAAGGTAAAACTGGTAAGGCGACGCTGCGCCCATGCCTTTAATCTGGTACGCCAGCCCGTACATTTTCCGTGCCGGGTCGGAAATGGCAATATTGCGAATGCCACTCGATTTCTGCATATGCTTGAGTGCCAGCGTGCGGGTATCTTCGGTAAACTGAACCAGCATATTTTTNNATCCAGTTTTTTTCCTGGGGCGAAAGCGGGTCGTTGGTAATACGGGCATAGGCCGGATATTCGAACTTATAGGGATAAACCGAATCGAGCAACACATATTTTCTTTCGGGCAGTGCAATGCGGAAGTAACCGCGTGGCTTTGGGGTATAATCGTTGTTGCCGCAAGAAGATGTCAAAACCATTCCCGACAGGGCCATGAATACAATTAACAATAATGTGCCGGCAGATTTAACAGGTGACATGAAATTTGATTTTTGAGTAAAAGGCATCGTAAATGTTTTCTATATTGAAACAACGGCCCGGATTTTTGTTTATTGCGGCCGGGCTTCACAATCAAATTATGGAATTTATGCCACCGGCACCAGGCATTTACAAATATCAGTATGGATCGCCGTCAACCAGCGGCGTTGTGATTTTAATCTTTTTTATCCGGCGTTTGTCGGCGGCTTCAATCCGAAATGTAAAATCACCCAGTTTAAAAGTTTCGCCGGTTGAGGGCATCTTGCCTGCCAATTCGAGAATGAGCCCTGCCAGTGATTCACTTTCGCCCTTGGCTTCATCGAAAATCCGGTCGTCGAGTCCCAGCACACGGCACATATCGTTAATCGAGGTTTTACCCTCGAAAATATAGTTGTGGCCATCCACCCTTGAATAAAAACGGTTATCGGCTTCAATATCGAACTCATCGTTAATTTCGCCTACAATCTCCTCAATAATATCTTCGAGTGTGATGATACCGGAGGTTCCCCCGTATTCGTCGACCACCACGGCCATGTGTATTTTTTTCTCCTGGAATTCCTGCAGCAGGTCGTTGATGGGTTTATTTTCGGGGATAAAAAACGGGGGCCTTACCAGTTTTTCCCAGGCGAAGGAGTCGTCTTCCGACAAATGAGGCAGCAAATCTTTAATATACAAAATGCCCGTGATGGTATCGGGTGTTTCGTTATAAACCGGGATGCGCGAATACCCCGATTCCATGATTATTTTTTGCACCCCGCTGAAAGGAAGCGCATTATCAATAACGGTAAGATCGACCCGTGGGCTCATAATTTCGCGGGCATTAATCTCGCCGAAGCGGGTAATGCTTTTCATGATTTTGCGGTCTTCTTCGTCCACCTGCCCGTCGTTGGTGATGTCGATGGCATTCGAAATATCGTCGAGTGTGATATGGTGGTTCTGCGCATGACGCTTATCGATAAACCGGGTTGAGTTTACCAGCAACATGCTGAAAGGGTATAAAATCTTTTGAACGATAATGAGCGGGGTAGCGAGCATCGACGCAATGCTTACCGGCTTACGTGTTGCTATAACCTTAGGCATAATTTCGCCCAGCAGTAAAAGCAATGCTGTAATAATCACAACCTGAAACAGGAAGCCCATCAACGGATTGGCCGAAAAATCGAGATAATGGTTAACCAGGAAAGTAGAGAGAATAACGATACCTACATTCACCAGGTTATTGGTTATCAGGATGGTGGCCAGCAATAACTTGGAGTTTCCCAGCAGGTAAACAATCCGTTTGTCGACGGTGGCTTTTGAGGAACGGATTTCGCTCAGCTGGGATGGCGACAATGAAAAAAATGCAGTTTCGGAAGCGGAGGCTGCTGCCGAACACAGAAGCAATACAAGCGTAACAGCCAGTCCGGCAATTAATCCTGCCGACGAAACCAGGTCAGCAGGTGCAAAATTTAAAATAATCAATGCATGTACAGCATCGGGGAGTGGGTCGGCCACGGTATAAAGTAATTGATTTTAAGATGCAAAGATACTAAAAGCTTAAAAACAATCGGGCGAACACAGTCCGCCCGAAAAAGTTGAAATTTCACCGTTTAAAACGGAAGATCGTCGTGATCGTTCTGTTGAACCGGAGGCTCACTGATAGGCGGTGTTACCGGCTGAGCCGGATGCCCGCCCTGTGCATAGGCCTGTGGCTGGCTGAAACCTTCGCTGCCGCCCTCTTTACGGCCACCCAGTAACACCAGGTTGTCGGCCTGAATTTCGGTAATAAATTTTTTCTGCCCTTCTTTGGTGTCGTACGAACGTGTACGGATTTTCCCCTCAATATACACCTGGCTGCCTTTGTGAAGGAACTGTTCGGCAATTTCGGCCAGCCCGCGCCACATTACAATGTTATGCCATTCGGTATGCTGAACCTCGTTACCTTCCCTGTCGCGCGAATACTCTGTGGTAGCCAGCGAAAAAGC
>DGQJ01000038.1:2017-2930 GCA_002389705.1 Bacteroidales bacterium UBA4417 | reverse complement strand
GGTTTTGGCCATTTCGCCGAGTATGTGTAAACGTCCTAAGCGTGCCTGCTCCATGGCCTGGGCCATAATTTCAGCCGAAAGGCCATCTACTTTTATATCCATCTGGCATGCGGTAATCCCGTCGCGGGTACCGGTAACCTTGAAATCCATATCACCCAGGTGATCTTCGTCGCCGAGGATATCGCTCAAAATAGAAAATTTTGATCCTTCGGTGATCAGTCCCATGGCAATACCGGCAACAGGTTTCTTTAGTTTTACACCTGCATCGAGCAAGGCAAGGGTTCCGGCGCATACAGTGGCCATAGATGAAGATCCATTCGATTCGAGTATATCACTCACAACGCGAACGGTGTAAGGATTCACATCTTTTGAAGGCATCATCGGTTTAAGAGCACGTAGCGCAAGGTTTCCGTGACCGATTTCGCGGCGGCCAACACCCATAATACGTTTTACTTCGCCGGTTGAAAAAGGAGGGAAGTTATAGTGAAGCAGGAAGTCCTGCTCGCCTTGAATAACCACGCCGTCGATGTCCTGGGTGTCCAGTTTTGATCCGAGGGTAACAGTGGTAAGCGACTGTGTTTCACCACGGGTGAAGATAGCCGATCCATGTGCCGTGGGCAGATAGTCAACTTCCGACCAAATCGGGCGAATTTCATCCAGTTTACGGCCATCGAGCCTGCGTTTATCGTTCAGAATCATATCACGCATAGCTTTTTTCTCAACATCGTGATAGTAACGACCGATAAGCGGCGCGTTTTCGGCAGCAAAGTCAGGGTCAAGTGTTTCTGTAAATTCCTGTTTTATGGCAGCGAAAGCTTCGGTACGTTCTTTTTTACCTGAACCCGACATGGCAACCTGGTAAATTTTATCGTAGCAAAAGTTTAAAACGGAAGCTTTTAATTCTTCATCATTT
>DGQJ01000038.1:0-1984 GCA_002389705.1 Bacteroidales bacterium UBA4417 | reverse complement strand
AATATCAGCAGTTTCGAGCTGGCTTATTTCCGGGTTCACAACGTAAGCGCCGTCAATGCGTGCTACGCGTACTTCGCTAACAGGTCCGTTGAAAGGTATGTCAGATACTGCCAGGGCGCTTGAGGCTGCCAGGCAGGCAAGTGCATCTGGTAAAATTGTTTCGTCGGACGAAATCAGGGTAACAATTACCTGAACTTCCGCGTGATAATTATCAGGGAATAATGGCCGCAGGGCACGGTCAATCAATCTCGAAATTAAAATTTCATTATCCGAAGGACGTGCTTCTCTTTTGAAGAATCCACCGGGGAATCTGCCTGAGGCAGCATATTTTTCGCGATACTCGACCGAAAGTGGCATGAAATCCACGTTTTCTTTAGCATCTTTTGCTGCGACTACGGTTGCCAGCAGCATTGTATTACCCATTTTTACAACACAAGCTCCATCAGCTTGTTTGGCAAGTTTGCCTGTTTCAATCGAAATCATGCGTCCATCGCCAATGTCGAAGGTTTTAACAATTCCTTCCATAATTTACCTCTTTATTTCTATTGTGTAACATAAGGTGCTTTGTTTTGTGCGTAACCGGTTGAATAGAGCACCACGGATCAACCTAGTTTTAATGATCAGTTTTGAATGACACTGTTCAGTATAGGTTTCTGAAAATTACCAGCTCAGGATCAAATGAATGAAAACCAGGAACTTGTTTAATTCACTGTTTGCCAACTGTATCAGTGCTTTCGCAATTGAAAAATGGAATTTGAATTTGCTGTCAATAAAGATATTCAGTCTTTATTGATTCGAATTCGAAAATTCAAGTTCGTATCAATACAAAAAAAGGCAATTTGAAGATTGCCTTTCTGTGTATAAAATCATGTACCCGATTACTTGCGAAGACCTAACTTGGCAATAATAGCGCGGTAACGTTCAATGTCTTTCTTTTTGAGGTAATCAAGCATTTTACGTCGTTTACCTACCAAACGAACCAGTGACCGCTGCGTTGCAAGGTCCTTTTTGTTCTCTTTCAGGTGCTCAGTCAGATGTTTGATACGAAAGGTGAAGAGGGCTACCTGGCCTTCTGCTGATCCTGTATCGGCATCAGATTGTCCGTTTTCTTTGAATAAATCTTTTTTGATTTCAGGCGTTAAATACATATCTGTGTAACGTTTAATTGCTTATCTTTCCATTTTTCGGGCTGCAAAAGTACAACTAATACTTCAAATAAAAAACTTTTGACCGAATTTTTTATTTGATTTTCAATCTGTTTCTAATAGAATTAATCAGGCGGTTCTTGCAAAGCAAAATTAAGTTAAATTTGACTAAGATTGATGTGCCTGTTTTACTTTTATTTGTTTAATATTACTCGTGTTACATTAAACAAAACTTAAGACAGTTTGTTTTAGTATTAGCAGGAAAAAAGTATGAAAAAAGTTATAATTATCGGAGCCGGTTTTTCAGGTCTTGCTGCAGCAGCGGTGCTTGCGCAGGAAGGTTTTAACGTTACTGTGCTTGAGAAAAACAGTACTCCTGGAGGACGGGCCAGGAAATTTTCCGAAAATGGATTCACATTCGATATGGGGCCCAGCTGGTACTGGATGCCAGATGTTTTTGAAAAGTTTTTTGCACTCTTTAACAAGCAACCTGGTGATTTCTACCAATTGCAACGGCTTGATCCTTCATATCGTTTTTATTTTGGACCCGGCGAAATTATTGATATGCCTGCGACCTTTTCTGAAATAGCTGATATTTTTGAGCAAGAGGAGCGGGGCGCTGGTAAAGCACTTGTGAAGTTTATGGAAGAGGCTGAGTATAAATACAAAATTGCGATGAGCAAGTTTGTGTACAAACCCAGCTTATCTGTTTTTGAATTTGCCCAGCCCGAAATGCTGGCCTCGGTGTTCAGGCTGCATATGTTTCGCTCGTTCGATTCGCATCTGAAGCATCATTTTAAAAGTGCCCGTTTAAGGCAAATGCTTGAATTTCCTATTCT
>DGQJ01000200.1:294-9660 GCA_002389705.1 Bacteroidales bacterium UBA4417 | reverse complement strand
CACAATCCACAATCCGCAATCCGAAATCAACAATCCGCAATCAACTACCTATAATAGGCTTCAAGGAATTTTTTAATGTTGTTTTCAACCCGTGCCGGCACATTGCTTACATCGGCGCGCTCGAACTGCTGACCGGTGATGTTTTCGTATAGTTCAATATATCGTTCCGAAACCAGGTTAATAAATTCGTCGGTCATTTCCGGAACCTGCTGGCCTTCCTTGCCCTGGAAACCGTTTTCCATCAGCCACTCACGCACAAACTCTTTGGAAAGCTGTTTCTGCGGTTCTCCTTTTTCCTGGCGTTTCTGGTAGCCTTCCTTATAAAAATAACGCGACGAATCGGGGGTGTGTATTTCATCGATCAGGAAAATTTCGCCATTCGATTTTCCAAATTCATACTTGGTATCTACAAGAATGAGTCCCATGCTGGCAGCTATTTTGGTGCCGCGCTCAAAGATGGCCATAGTATATTTTTCAAGCACTTCGTAATCTTCCCGGCTCACCAGGCCCAGTTTCAGGATTTCTTCTTTTGAGATGTCCTCGTCGTGCCCAACAGCAGCTTTGGTGGTAGGGGTTATGATCGGGTTGGGGAACATGTCATTTTCCTTCATCCCGTCGGGCATAGGAACACCGCACAGCATGCGTTTGCCGGCTTTGTATTCGCGCCAGGCATGGCCGCTGAGGTAACCACGTATCACCATTTCAACTTTAAAAGGTTCGCACAGACGACCCACGGTAACCATGGGATCAGGGGTTGCTATTTTCCAGTTGGGAACAATATCCGAAGTGTCGTCGAGGAATTTTGCCGCTATCTGGTTCAACACCTGTCCCTTGTAGGGAATGGCTTTTGGCAGCACCACATCAAATGCCGAAATCCGGTCGCTGGTAACCATAATAAGCAATTCGTCGTCGATATTATATACATCGCGTACTTTGCCGATGTATAAGTCTTTTTGCCCTGGAAAAGAAAAGTTGGTCTTTGTGATGGCGTTTTGCATAGGTGCTGGGTTTTTTAAATGGTGTGATGGTGTTTTCGGGTGGTAAAATTACGAAGGTTTTGCTGTATTGAAATTAAGAAACGCTTCCTGCATCCCGATTGTTTTCAACATGGATGTTAATAACTGGTTTTTATGATAGCCGTTTTGCCGTTAGGAATGAAGATTTCATCACGGATGTGCATTATTCACACAGGTATTTTCGTGTTGAGCCTGTTACTTTGTGCCCCTCGTTCCTCCGTGGTTTTTTATTATTTCCGGAAGCGGCTACTCTTTTTTCTCGTAGGCATTAATAATGCGTGTAACCAGTTTATGGCGCACCACATCGCGAATATCGAGCGTGATAAAATCGATTCCTTTAATGTTTTTCAGGATTTTCATGGCTTGTACCAGCCCCGAGTTCTGGTTGCGTGGCAGATCAATCTGCGTAATATCGCCGGTAATAACAAACTTAGATGATCGCCCCATGCGGGTAACAAACATTTTTAGTTGTCCTTCGGTGCAGTTTTGCGCTTCGTCGAGTATGGCAAAGGCATTTTCGAGGGTGCGGCCGCGCATAAAGGCGAGCGGCGCAATTTCTATGGTTCCGTCTTCGAGGTACGACACCAGTTTCTGCGTGGGGATCATATCGCGCAGCGCATCGTACAGGGGCTGAAGATAGGGGTCGAGTTTGTCTTTCAGATCGCCGGGCAGGAAACCCAGGTTTTCGCCGGCTTCGACGGCTGGCCTGGTGAGCACAATACGGCGCACTTCCTTATTTTTCAAAGCACGTACGGCAAGGGCAACGGCAGTATAAGTTTTGCCCGTACCGGCCGGACCAATGGCAAAAATCATGTCGTTATCGGCAATGCTGTTTACCATTTTTTCCTGGTTCACGGTCCGCGCCCTGATCATCATGCCGTTTTTACCATGCACCAGCACATCGGCGTTGGCTTCGCGGAAAGTTGAAATTACCTCGCCTGCATTTCCGTTGCCGGCAAGTTTACGGATATCGTCTTCATCGAGGCGGCCGTAATTATCGAAAAACATCAGCATGGAGGTGAACAGCTGCGAAAATGTTTCTATCTCCTGTTCGTCGCCATTGATACGCAACACCGCATCGCGGGCAATAATTTTCAGTTTGGGAAACAGTTCGCGCAACAGGTTGATGTTTCGGTCGTTGATGCCAAAAATTTCGAGCGGGCTATATGATTCGAGTGAAAATGTGCTTTCGGTCATGTAATAAAATCGGTTGTTTTGAAAGTATTTGCAACCACACAAAATTAATGTTAATTCCAGATTATCCGCGGATATTTTTTAATTTTGACCCATCAGAAGAGTAGGGGTTACATATAGCGGTAAATCGATCAGTAGCTTTTTGCCTGGTGGACGCAAGAGCGACAATTGGGAGGAAAAGGAAAAAACAATAAAGAACAAATCCTATTCTCTGCAACTGATAAAGTTCTTAAACTTATATCATCATTAGCTGTATCCTGCAGAACACCGAACACAAAACTCAAAACACTGAATACAAAACTCAGAACATAAAATACTGAACACTAAACACAAAACACATAGCACCAAGCACTCAGCACATAGCACACAGCACTTAGCACATAGCACTAACATCCTTCACTCAAAATATTTAATTAATATATGCCGATTATTACACTGCTTAGCGACTGGGGACTTACCGATCATTACGTTGCATCGGTTAAAGGAGCCATTCTCAGTCGGGTTCCGGCAGCTGTTATTGTCGATATTTCACATAATATCAGGCTTTTCGATATAAAACATGCCTCGTTCGTGATGCGCAACTCGTGGCGCAGTTTCCCGCCAGGCACCATTCATATTATTGGTGTCGACTCCATTGAATCGGACCGGCACCCGCATGTGGTGGTAAAATCGGAAGAGCATTATTTTATCGGTGCCGATACCGGACTTATCTCCATTATCCTGGATCATAAACCCGAAAAAATCATTTCCATTTCCGTTACCCAGGATTCGGGGTATTTTACTTTCCCTTCGCGCGATCGTTTTGTGAAGGTAGCTGCCATGCTTGCCAACGGAACTCCCATGGATGAACTGGGAGAGCCACTTGAAACGCTGAACCCCAAAACCTTGCTGCAACCGCATTTCGATGGCAAAAATATTGTGGGCAACGTGATGCACATCGATAATTACGAGAATGTATATGTAAACATTTCCGACCGCTATGTACGCGAATGCCTGGGTAAAAAACCTTTCAGGGTGATCTGCAAAAAGGATTATTTCCCGTTGGTAAAAGCCTATGGCGATGTGCGCGAAGGAAATCTCTGCGCCTTGTTTGCATCCAATGGCATGCTGCAATTGGCTGTTAACCGTGGAAAAGCAGCTTCACTGCAGGGAATTTACATCGATCAGGAAGTATGGATTGAACCCGAACAGGATTAAGCTTTTAATGTCAGGATTATTTTAACCACCCTGCAACCTTTGCCCGGAATTTCGTACCTTTATGTTTTCTGATCACCATGAAATCACTGTTATTGTTTGCGGTTATAGCCGGCCTGCTTTTTTTGGGGTGCGAGAAAAACAATGAAACTGTCAATCTTCAGTGCGATGCCACTGTGGTAGGCTTCGACCTCAATTGCTCCACCTGTATTTTGTCGCTTCCTGACGAAGTTGCAACAACATTGGACATTAACGAAGGAGCAACGCCCGCCTATTTCCTGGCAGTAAACCTGGGGCGCAATGATTTTAAAATCGGCCAGTCCATCCGGATTAAAGCACGTAATGCTACTGATGCCGAACTACCTGCATGCATTTCTGTTTATGCATCGTATAATTACCGCAATATTTATGTGCTCAGTTACGAAAAAACGGGTAATACACCCCTGAATGATACCCTTGAGGTTTCGTATAAGCAGTGTGTGCTGGATGCCGCCACGCAATATACTGTTTGCCTCGATACCGTGCTGGAAGATTCGCGCTGTCCGTCAGGCGCCGTGTGTATATGGGCCGGCGAAGCCATTGCCCGTTTCAAAATACAGGATAAAAACAATACGCCCGTTTTTCTGACGATGAAAGAGGGCGCTGTTGAAACAGAAGATCCGGAATATTTGTTTTCATTTCTGAAATTGTCGCCCTATCCATCAATCACTAACCACCCGAAGCTTCAGGATTACACTGCCCGCGTGCTGATCAGGAAAAAATAGGCGACTTTGGTCCAAAGCCGTTCCCTTAACAGTTGCTTGCCTGATTTCAGAAACTTCACCAATCTTCAAACCTGGCCGGATATAGGTTGCTGGCCGGGTTAATTATTCTTTCCATTTTTTCTTAATTGATAACTGGTAGATATTCTCTTGCTGACCGTGCGAAGCATTCTTCCAACCCATGTCTGCTATAGTTAGAAAATCCGATAGCCTTTATTCAAAACCGGTTTTATCCGGCACCCGTCCTCCTGTTGCAGGGTATGCAACAATTACTTATTTTTGCTTCTGGTCTTCAATTTTCATTTCCCTGCCTGTTTTTTTATCCGGATGAAGCAAGCACAATGAAGGGTTAAGATTTAACTTCTTCAAAAAAATATTAACTACCAATACCCTCAAACCATGAAAAACAAATTATTACTGCTGATTACCATGCTGTTGTCGTCAGTATTTACAGCGTATGCGCAGCCAAAAACAAAAATCGAGTTAAAAGACAATTGGTACCACATTAATGGGCAGAAGTTCTTTATCAAAGCCATTGGCTACGAAATAGGTGCCCGCCCGGGGCAGCATCCATACGAAGGCAACCGGGCCGAGGATCTCGACCTGTTGAAATTCGATCTAAAGGTTATTAAAGAAGGCGGCTACAATACCATCCGCACCTGGAGCCAGTTTTCAGAAGCACAGTTAAAGCTGGTGCAGGAATCGGGGCTGAAACTCATCATGGGTATCGATGTAAATCCTGAAGGCAATTATGCCGATCCCGCGTTTGTGAAGGAGTGTGTTGATAAGGTGAAAACCGTTACGGCTTACGCCAAAAAGTACGACTGCATCATCACATACCTTGTGATTAACGAACCGCAAACCAACCATATTTATCAGGTAACCGGCAAAGGCTTTGTCGACCTGATGAAAACCCTGATCGATAACCTGCATAAAGAACATCCCGGCATACCGGTAACCCTCTCGGCCAATGCCATGATCAGCGATTATATGGATGAAAGCTATTTTGATGTGTATGCCTACAATTGTTACGACCATACCGAAGCCCAGACTGCAACCATGGGTTTTAAGGATTATATCGGAGGACTGAATACACTGAACGGCCTCAATAAACCATTTATCACTACCGAGTTCGGGTATTCGGTTTCGCATAAAGGCTATGGCCGCTATGGCGGAAATACTTTGAAACAGCAGGCCGACGGGCTTATTGCAAATTACCGCGACCTGATTGATGCCGGCGCCGTAGGCATGTGCCCGTTTTATTATGCCGACGGATGGTGGAAAGGCGGCGACAAAAACGGCCATGCCCTCGATCAACCCGAGGAATGGTTTGGTTTCTGGGGATACAGCGAAGCCTCTGATAAATACGGTTCGCCACGCCCGGTTTGGTTTGCCATGCGCGATTATATGAAGGCGCTGATCATCAGCCCGAAAAATGTTTCGGTTCACACCGGAACCACCATACCGCTTGAACTTTATGTCGATAAGGATGTAAAAAAAGTAGTGGTAAAATACCTGGATAAAGTCATTTATTCAAAAGCCATCAGCGCCGAAGGATATTTCGCCGACCAGATCGCCATTAACCCGGTGGGTATACAGGATATGGAGCTGGCTTTTGAATTTTACGACAAGGACAACAAGGTGATTAAAACCGAATCCATCAACATACTGGCATCCAAAACCGCCATCGATCTGCCAAAACTAACCATTGAAGTTACCCCCGGCAAGGATTTAAACGAAGGCAAAATTGCCTGCATTAAAACCAGCATCGAAAACAAGGAGAATTTTAAATTGGTTGGCGACCTGAGGGTAAGCTACAATACCCACCTGGGTTGGGAAGTC
Source organism: Bacteroidales bacterium UBA4417 (assembly GCA_002389705.1). GTDB lineage: Bacteria > Bacteroidota > Bacteroidia > Bacteroidales > UBA4417 > UBA4417. Next base: position 3,653 of record DGQJ01000200.1, on the reverse strand, counting down.
GGTCCACAGGCCAGCGTANNGATAATTGCTGGATTGTAAACGCCTCGGCCGGTATTGCGGTGCAATATGGCAAGTTTATGTTCCGCATCCACGACCAGAAAATAATTTTCCGTGGCAACTGGGCCAAAGAAGTAGGACGTAAATAAATCGCTTATGGGATTTTCGAAGCATTTCCATTTTAGCTAATTTCGGTTGTTACGAGGCTTGCCTGTTGCCTGTCAATATCTGGCAATGCCGGAATTGTTTTGAAGCGCTTCCGCCGAACTCAAGAGGTTTGGCGGAAGCAAAAATGCAAACAGATTAGCGCATGTTGGCTCTTCCTGGTTACAGAATCTTCTGAAATTATTAAATATAAGAGACTAATCTTATATAAATCACGGATTGATACCAAAAAATAGATAAAATACGTTTAACCATTGATATATGCTCAAACTATCTTTCCTTAATTTACAAAAACACCTGCAGTTAAATGTTCGGTTGGGAATTGTAATGTCAGTTTTTTTATGGATATATCTTATACTGCGGGCATACTATGTTCCTTTTCTGCACGATGAGATATCAACGTTCTGGTTTCATATCAATACCGGCGATTTTATCCCCTTTACTTACCGGCTCGATAGTAGCGCCGCCAATAACCATGTGCTGAATACCTTAATATCGTGGTTTTTTTACAAGGTATTCGGTTGTGCGCCTTTTGTGTTGCGGCTGGCTAATCTGATGTTTGTGCCTGTATATTGCTTTTTTGCTTACAAAATCGCAACTGTACTTAAAAATAAATATCTGGCGCTTTTATTCTGGATGTGTTTTTTGTTTATTCATTCCATTGTGGAGTTTATGGCGTTAAGCCGCGGCTATGGTATGGGTTTTGCCCTCCTTTCAGGCAGTATCTGGTACCTTATACGTGTAATGAAATCGGGCAAAGCCATTCATTACCTCCTTTCACTATTGTTTCTCACAGGGAGTGTTGCGGCCAATTTATCATTAATGGCAACAGCAATTATAATCGTGACATTTTTGCTCATTAATATAGTTGTTGAAAACAAGCCGGTTAATACTATCGCGCTAAAAACGGGTATTGTGATTTGTGCAGGGTTTGTACCACTTGCTTTTTTAGCAGCCTATTCATTCGCACTACAGAAAGCAGGCGCGTTGTATTACGGGCAGCTTAACAGTTTCTGGGGGCAGTCGGTGAATACCCTTTTAAATGCCTTGTTCAATGGACAGGGTGTGTTTTTAAAGATAGCAACCAGCTTTTACTTTGTTTTATCGTTGATATTATTGATTTACTTTATATTTAAACATTTCACATTTCATATTTTCAGGCAACCGGTGCTGATATTTCCTTCGTTGCTGGTGGGTAATATTGCTGCGGTGCTGCTGCTCAATTATTTGTTTAAGGTCAATTTCCCCGAAGACCGTTCAGGGTTTTATTTTTACTATTTCTTCATCGGAAGTGTATTTTTCCTGCTGGATAAATTTGTTGAAACGTCCTCTGCATCCCGGGTTGCCTGGCTTGCTTTGCCATTGGTTCTTATTCCGCTGCATTTTGTGTATGCAGGCAATTTTACCCATGTTGCAGTGTATAAAGAGGACCGCGTTCCCGACAGGTTTTACGATGAGATCAAGGCAAAATCTGATACCATGCCTGAGCCAGCCACCGTGGGTTCGTATCATGGAAGAGTGCTGGTACTTGCCTATCGTAACTACCTGGCAAATGGAAATGTCGCGGTGAGCTATTCAAATAACTATCCGTCACTGGTTCCCGATTTTCAGGTGATAGATACCGATGAACTGCCAGGTTGGAATTTGTATTATAATGCCATTGATTACGATGCCGTTTCGGGTTATCATTTACTGGAGCGGAAACATAAATTACAGCGGCATACAATTTTCGAAGTAAAAGGAATTTCGACCAACGGCTACAGGAGCGACGAATTTTTTAATTTATCAGGGGGTGACGCTGATACTCTGGCGCAGAAATCATTGTATTTGGAATATGATATGGATATTGAAAGCCCGGCTGAACCTTTTGTAGCTTGGATAGTAGTGGGGGTTACGGATACTGCAGGCAATAACGTAGCGTACGAAAATATCCCCCTGAACTGGATAAAACCTTCGTGGAATGTGCACACAAAGCATTATAATAACGGGCAGCTGTTAACAAAAATACCTCCAGGTTCCAAAACATTTGTCACCTATATCTGGAATATCAAGAAAGTTCCTTTCTCTATCTCAAATGCGAAAATTACCATCAGGGAGCTGGAGCCGGAACTTGCAGGAAAATAATTTGAATCTTAAATAGATATTCCTTCCCTTTTATCCTGGATTTGGTTGCCAATACATGCAGGCCGCCATTCTCGTCTCATTCTTGTTGCGACTTTAGAGTGTTCAGATATAAACATAGCGTTGCCCAAAAACAGTAATGTATTGTTTTGTCCGTTGCTCCCTTGTGCCTCTGCAGTAACCTAAGTTCACCGTTCTGTTGTGCCTTTTCATTAATAGTAAAGCCTCCCAGCAAAAAAATGGTCCTTCCCAAGCCTGGGAACTTTTGCCAGTAAAAATTTGAGCCCGTCCGAAACCTCGGAAAGTCCGCCAACAAAAATTTCAGTCTGTCCGAAACTCCGGAAAGTTCGCCAACAAAAATTTGAGCCCGTCCGAAACTCCGGAAATCCTGCCAACTAAAATTTCAGCCCGTCCTAGACTTCGGAAAGCCTGCCAACAAAAATTTCAGCCTGTCCGAAACTCCGGAAAGGTCGCCAATAAAAATTTAAGCTCGTCTGGAATCCTGGAACATCTGCCAACAAAATTATAAGCCCGTCCGAAACCCCGGAAATTCTGCCAACAAAAATTTGAGCCCGTCCGAAAGCCAGAGGATGTTCCGTAGGGACAAGATATTGGTAGAATGGAAGATGTAAAAAAGAACAAAGTCCCTTGTCTGCAACAGGCAGGCGTCAAGGACGAAATAAAATTTAACCTGACAAATGTGATTCATATCTTATCTCTCATCTTTTATACAGCCCGAATTTATCCTTTTATTTCCCCGCACAAAATCCGTAAATTTGTCGCTACAAACCGAAAGGCCACAGTATGTATACTTTATTACGTAAAGAAATAAGCTCATTTTTAAGTTCATTGATCGGGTACACGGTAATTATTGTGTTCCTGTTGGTAAACGGGCTGTTTCTCTGGGTCTTCCCCCAGCAGTTCAATATCCTCGATTACGGGTTTGCCAGCATTGACACCTATTTTATGCTGGCGCCCTGGGTTTTCCTGTTCCTGATCCCGGCCATCACCATGCGGTCGTTTGCCGAAGAGCAACGCGCCGGAACCCTCGAAATCCTTTTCACCAAGCCCATTAC
>DGQJ01000200.1:0-164 GCA_002389705.1 Bacteroidales bacterium UBA4417 | reverse complement strand
TTCCTGGGGGCTGGCTTTGCAGCTATTGGTATTTTTGCCTCGGCGGTAAGCGCCAACCAGATTGTTTCTTTCCTGGTGGCGGTATTCCTTTGCGGGTTTATGTACACCGGCTTCGATTTTATTTATAACCTATCCGTGTTTGGCCGGTTCGGGTTGTTTGTCAG
>DGQJ01000307.1:10340-11669 GCA_002389705.1 Bacteroidales bacterium UBA4417 | reverse complement strand
GCACTGGGCATTGAATCGGGCAAAGTAGCCGTGTATATGCCTTTATCGTATGCCTTTTCGGGAAACCTCTGCATAGTGCCTGTCGAAAACATAAAACCGCTGGCAGCCAATTCGACCGAAGTAATGAAGTTTGTGGTATCCGCCGGGGTTACAAGCATCGGGAACCCGAGAATTGTACTCGAAAAAGATGCAGACCCTGAGTCCGGTCAACCGCTTATGAATAAATGATTATGAAGAAACCTGTTATACTGATTACCAACGACGACGGGGTACATGCCCCGGGTCTCCGTTACCTGATTGAAACCATGCGCCCGCTGGGCAATGTGGTTGTTATTGCACCCGACAAGCCCCAATCGGCCATGGGTCACGCAGTCACCATACAATCGCCGCTGCGCATACATACCATTACCAAAAGCGCATCGTACAGCGAATACAGCTGCAACGGCACCCCGGCCGATTGCGTAAAACTTGGCGAAAAGGTAATACTGCGTGGCAAACCCAACCTGATAGTTTCGGGCATCAACCACGGGAGCAATGCATCCATCAATATCCTGTATTCGGGTACTATGGCTGCGGTTATTGAAGGCGCTATGGAAAACGTACCGGCAATAGGCTTTTCGCTGAACGATTACACCCATAACGCCGATTTCAGCCACTGCGGAAAAATAATCACCTCGCTCGCCACACAGGTACTCGATAAAGGCATGCCCGACGGCATCTGCCTGAATGTAAACATCCCGGCCATGAATGGCATCCCCATCAGCGGCATCAGGGTAACACGGCAGGCCAAAGCTTTCTGGAAAGAAAATTTCGACGAGCGCATTGACCCGCACCAACGCGACTACTACTGGCTGCAGGGCGAATTTATCACTACCGATACCGACGATGATAACGATTACTGGGCCATCAACAACAATTATGTGAGCGTGGTTCCGGTTCAGATCGACCTCACGGCCCACCACATGATCAGCGAAATAAAAAACTGGAAATTAGAATTTTAGAACCCTTGTACACCATGATAAAAGAATGGCTGAAAAGCAACAATTTCCTTACAGGGGCCATCATAGGGCTGATTATTCCCGTACCCGCGGCATTCGTTTTTGCATCGCTTACCCGCTTAATTCAAATAACATTTCATGTGCTCACCCGGGTCAGGATGGCCGATATGTTTTTACTGGGGCTGGCCGTTAACCTGATCGTGATGCGGTACTATATCAGAAAACTTAAACTCGAAAACACCGGCAAAGGGATACTGGTTGTAACTTTTGGGCTGGTAGCCGTATTTTTTATATTCCTGGCCAACAGCAATATTGTACTTCCATTTTAAAA
>DGQJ01000307.1:6933-10322 GCA_002389705.1 Bacteroidales bacterium UBA4417 | reverse complement strand
CAACGATCCACAAGCCGAATTCCGCTGCTGGGGCGGGGAAAAGATGCAGGCTGCCGGGGGCTCCGTGGTAAAGCATTACCACGAACTTGCTTTTATGGGTTTTACCGAAGTTATACTCAACCTCANNGACCATATACCGGAACATACGATTCTGCAAAGAGGATATCCTGCAATGGAAGCCGGATGCAGTGATACTGGTCGACTACCCGGGTTTTAATATGCGGATTGCCGAATTTGCCAAAGCCAGGGGATTTAAGGTTTACTATTATATTGCGCCACAGGTATGGGCCTGGAAAAAGCACCGCGTTCATAAGCTTCACCGGAACACCGACCTTACTTTTGTGGTAATGCCTTTTGAAGTCGATTTCCATAAAAGCTATGGTTATAAAGCAGAGTTTACCGGCCATCCCCTCCCCGACTCCATCGATTTAAACGCAAAGATCGACGAAGCCGCTTTCAGGCAGGAACACGGGCTAAGCGACAAACCCATTATCGCCATTGTGCCCGGAAGCCGCAAGCAGGAGTTGAAACGTATATTGCCGCCCATGCTCAAAATTACGGAGCGCTTCAGCGATTACCAGTTTGTAATTACAGGCGTTCCGACAATTTCAGAGAAGTTTTATGCCCGGCTCATTAAAAACCAGCCTGTGAAAATTATTTATGGTCGCACTTACGACCTGTTGCGGGTGGCCAGGGCCGCAGCCGTTAAATCGGGCACCGTTACGCTCGAAACCGCCATGCTGGGTGTTCCCGAAGTAGTTTGTTATCGTTTTAGCCTGGTTTCGGCTTTGGCAGCCGGATTGGTGGTACGTGTAAAATTTATATCGCTGGTTAACCTCATCCTCGACCGCAAAGCTGTACCCGAGCTCATACAATTTAATTTTACACCCGACGCATTAAGCCGCGAGCTTGCGCTGATATTACCTGATGGCGAAGCACGAAGCAAGATGCTTGATGATTATAAAGAACTGAGGGAAAAAGTTGGTACAGCCGGAGCCTCGGCCAGGGCTGCTGCCATTATGGTTGCAAACCTCCGAAGCAGCCCGGGGACAAAATAAAGTACGCATCGGATAAAAATTTGACTGCAAGCCCGGGAAGTTTAAATATCCCGGGTTTTTATTTTTGTAAAAATTATGTTGTTAAAATTATGCGTTAATAAAATCATTAGCAATTATTTATAACTTTGGGATAAACATCGCGCTGTATGCAGTACCGGCATTTGTTTCCGATGGTAAGAATATTGCTGCCCTTTATGGCCGGCATTGTAGCGTGCACAGCAATTTCATCAACCATCGAAATTCCGCTCCTCATCTGGCTGGGGCTGCTGGTACTTACGTTTGCATCTGCATTTATTCAGATGCAAAATGCCCGTTTTATTCAAACCCGGGCATTTGGACTGCTGGCAAGCTTGTTCCTGTTTGTAAGCGGTTACAACCTGGTTTTACTTCATAAGGAAATTCTGAAACCAGGTCATTTTTCGCACCTGGGGCAAAACGGGACCTTTATTGCCCGGGTTCAGGAGCCTGCGCAGGAAAAAGAACACAGTTTTAAAACCATACTCCAGGTAAAAGCAATCTGGAAAAATTCCGGCTATGTAGCTGCCGAAGGACGTATACTCACCTACCTGGCTAAAGACACCTTGCATCAACCACCGCAGGAAGGAAGTTTAATTGTTTTCTCCGGGAATATTCAACCTATCAGTGGCCCGCAGAACCCGGGAGCCTTCGATTACCGGAAATATATGGCCACCAATAATGTGTACCACCAGGTATACCTGCCCAACAGCTCATGGAAAATACTTCAACAGCCGGAAGGATTTAACCTTTTCCGGATGGCGCACCAGGTTTCGGACAAGTTTGTATCCATACTGAGCGCAAACGGGCTGAAAGGCCGGGAGTTTGCAGTTGCGGCAGCGCTGATTATGGGCCAGAGCGATATGCTCGACAATGAAACGCTTCAGGCCTATTCGGGCACAGGTGTAATGCATATACTGAGTGTATCAGGTTTACATGTGGGTGTAATTTTTATCATCATCAGTTTTTTGCTCGGATTTATGAAGCAGAAAGGCTGGCAACTATATCTAAAAACAGCAATTATTCTTTTTACCATATGGGTATACGCACTGCTAACCGGTATGTCGCCTTCGGTGATGCGCTCGGCGGTGATGTTTACTTTTATTTCGCTGGGCAATGCCAGCAACCGCTACGTGCATATCATCAATTCGCTGGCCGTGTCGGCCCTGGTGCTTTTGTTGTTCGATCCGCTGATGATTAACAATGTCGGTTTCCAGCTTTCCTACATCGCCATCCTCGGCATAGTATTTATCAATAAACCAATCGCGGATTTGTGGAAACCCAAAAACAGGATTGCGGAATATGTATGGGGGCTTATCGCCGTTTCCATCGCCGCCCAGGTTGCTACTGCGCCGCTGGCCATGCTTTATTTTCACCAGTTCCCGGCATACTTTATCCCGGCAAACCTGGTTGCCATCCCCTTGTCGTTCCTGGCCATATATTCAGGAGTGGCAGTGCTGGCAACCTCATTTATTCCGGCAATCAGCAATATTTTTGGTCTGCTTACCAACTACCTGCTTTTTGCGCTCAACTATTCAGTGAGTTTTATTGAGCACCTGCCACACTCTGTATTACCGGTAACTTCCATTTTTACAAAGGAAACTATTCTTATTTACCTGGTAATAACATGTGTAGGCCTTTGGCTGTATTACCAGCGGAAATCCTATGTTTTTGTTTCACTCGGCCTGGTGCTGGTGCTTACTGTTTGTTTTACCATCACCGAAATAAATCGCAGGGAGCAACAGAAAATTATCTTTTATGCAGCCGGGAAACAATCAGCCCTTGGTTTTATTCATGGCAGACAACAGGTATTGCTGGCTGATTCAATGTTGATTTCAGATAAAAAGGCGGTTAAGTTTCAATTAAACGGGGCAAAAACACTTTTCGGAATTAATTCCGGAACTGACTTTGCCATAGATACCTTAACGAGTGATTCGCGGCCAAAGGTAGATTGCCAGCACAGCCTTTGTTACCTGGGCTCACATATAATTTTTAACAACCGGCGGATAGCCATAGTCGACAGCATTCCGCATATAGAGGGGAATGCAAAAAAGCTGGTCGTAGATTATTTGTGGATACGCGGAAATCCCAGGATGAGGGTATCTGATTTGCAAAAACTTTACGAACCTGGATTGATCGTGGTGGATGGTACAAATTCCTTTTACAGGGCTGAAAAATGGATGGCAGAGTTTCGGAAAGCCGGACTCCGGGCCTGGAACCTGAAGCAATCGGGGGCATATGTAGTAAGCTTATAACCTGCAAATCTTTATTCCGAAGGATTCAATTTATAGACGTTGCCGGGAGGGTGATGTGCTT
>DGQJ01000307.1:0-6915 GCA_002389705.1 Bacteroidales bacterium UBA4417 | reverse complement strand
CGGCTTCAGAAAGAGATCAAATCCCCGGTTTTCAGCCCGTGACTGTCGGCATAGCCGGCATTTACTTCAACCACGAACATGGCGGGTTGCCCCGATTCGATCTGGTCGAGCGAATACGGTTTGCAGTTTTTATGAATGCTTACGATTCTTCTATCGGCATTCACAAACATGATATCCAGCGGGAGAATTGTGTTTTTCATCCAGAAAGACTGGGGTTCTTCTATTTCCATCAGGAAAAGCATGCCTGCATTTTCGGGCATCGAATCACGGAACATAAGTCCCTGGGCACGTTCCGCGTCATTGTCAGCAATTTCAATGTCGATGGTCGTAATCACATTGGTGGTTTTTCCATCCACAAACCGGAGTTCCCCATCCTTCCGGAATACCGGTTTTGCATCCGTTATGGGCTGGGCATAATCGGTTTCGGTGTATTTACGCACCGGTTTTTTAGTAGGATTAACAAAGATTACCATTGTGCTAATGATTATGATCAGCAGTAAAATGATTGCTATGATGATGTTGTAGAAAGATAGTTTTCGTTTCATTGAGATAAATGCTTTTTATTGCGCCGACCGGCTATACCAAATGATGCCGCAAATTTAAAATTTTAAATCCATATAAACCGGCAGGTGGTCGCTGAATCCGCCAATATATTTAGCCCCATAATAAGTCCGGAATGGTTTCTTACCAAACCAGGCCTCATCGTCCATCAGTAAGAACGGGGCATCGAAAATATGCATGCTATGGGGCGTTGTATGTGCAAGCAAAGGAACTGAAACAATCATGTGATCGATGGTTTCCCATTCCTCGCGGAATTTGATGGTTCCCTTTTTCCATGACAAACCGGCGCCGGCAAGCATATTATACAGATCGTTCGGAGCCAGGGTTACCGAATCCATCCGGGCTTTCAACACCTGGCTCACTCCTTCTTCAGCCGGTGTTTCGTTCAGGTCGCCCATGATCAGGATTTTAGCATTCGCATTGGCTAACAACAGCGAATCGGCCATTGCGCGCACGACCGAAGCAACAAAGTTACGTTTGGGAATGGTTTCCATGGCCCCGCCGAATTTTGAAGGCCAGTGATTTACGAAAATATGCAAGGTATCGCGTCGNNTACAGGCCGGCTGTATAAAACCTTAAATTTATCGGGCCGGTAAAGCAATGCCACATCAATCCCGCGTGGGTCGGGCGACTCATAATGGACTAACTTGTACCCGAAATTTTTAAGCGGGGTATCGTAAATCAAGCCATTGAGCACACGGCGGTTTTCAACCTCGCAAAGCCCGATGATAGCAGGAGGTTCCCATCCGCCAACTGCCAGGGCAACCTTGGCTACATTTACCTGCTTATGTTTTAAGCGGCTGTAACTCCATCCGCGCATTCCATCAGGCTGGTACTCATCGTCGGATTTGGTGCTGTCCTCGGCCGGATCGAACATATTTTCAACGTTGTAAAACATCACCCGAAGCTCATTATCAGCTTTTACTTCGTCACCAGCTTCCTTAAAAACTTTTTTCCCCGGATCTTGCTGCGCATATCCCTTGCCTGCAGATACCAGCAAACTGAACAATATCAATAAAACACAGCGGATAATTTTCATACAGGACATTTAAGTTTCTCACTCCGTCGATTAGCGGGTATTTATTTCGCAGGCAAACAACCGCACTCAAAGATACAGATTTATAGATGAATATACATGATGATCAAACTGTATTCCGGTGGATGCAATTAGAATTATTCTAAATTGAATTTAAAACCATAACATATGTATTCATTTAATACATTCGCAGCCTGCAAATATCGAATATCACACCAGCAATACAGCCATGACTAACAAAAAATCAACTCCAAATTATTATCGTATTACCCTTCAATGGAGCATTTTCGCACTATTGATCTATATGCTTCTTCGGCCGTGGTTCGACCGCAATTATAATCCCGACTTTGAAGCTTACTGCCCGTTTGGAGGAATGCAATCACTGGCCAGCTATTTTTCGTCACATTCGCTGGCATGCTCCATGACAACAGTTCAGATTGCGCTGGGTATTAGTCTACTGCTTGCAGTTGTACTTTTCAGCAAATTGTTTTGCAGTTATATTTGTCCTATTGGTACTTTCACTGAGTGGATGGGCGTACTGGGTCGCAGAGCCAGGCTTCAGGTAACCTTAAAAGGAAGCCCCGACAAATTCTTACGCCTGCTCAAATACATTTTACTGTTTATCACATTTTATTTTACGGTTTCGGCCAGCGAATTATTCTGCCGCAAGTTCGATCCGTTTTATGCAGGGTTTACAGGATTTAGCGGTGATGTAGTGCTGTGGTACGCCATCCCTGCAATACTGCTTGCGGTGGCGGGCTCCTTTTTCATTCGCCAGTTCTGGTGCAAATACCTGTGCCCGCTGGGAGCCATCACCAATATTGCTGTGTATGCGCTACCGGCTGCTGCAATTACATTATCGTGGGTATTGCTTACGTACGTTGCCGGCTTAAACATTCCATGGCCCTGGTTGCTGGGTGCACTTTGTCTGGCAGGATTTCTGTTCGAAGCAACCACGCTCAGGTTCCTGGTCTTTCCCTCGCTACGCATTACCCGGAACAATGATTTGTGCACGCACTGCCGGATTTGTGACAAAAAATGTCCGATGGCAATCCCGATTTCAAATATTGAATCAGTAGATCATATTGATTGCCACCTGTGTGTGGATTGTGTTGTAAAATGTCCGGAAAAAGGCGCACTTACCATAAACAAACGTAAGCTAACATGGTTACCGGCCCTGGCTACAGTGGTTCTTTCGGCTGCCGCCATCACTATTGCCACGTTTTACGAATTACCTACCATTAGCGAAAACTGGGGGAAGACCGAAGGAAAAAACATACAGGTGGTACGAATGGATGGACTTAAAAATATAAAATGCTTCGGAAGTTCACGATCATTTGCCAACCACATGAAAGAAGTGCCAGGTGTAACCGGAGTTGAAACTTTTGTGAAACACAACCGGGTAGTGGTTTATTACGACGCAAGTCAAACAGATGCTGAAAGTGTAAAAAAGGCCATTTTCACACCACTTTCGGAATTACTCAACTATCAGGGAAGAACCACTGGCGATATCAGTTATCTGCAAACAGGCATCGACCGTTGCTTCGATCCCAACGACCAGTCGTACCTGGCCGAATTGCTCCGTCAGGAAAAAGGAGTGCTGGCGCTCACCACCACTTTTGGCGAACCAGTGCAGGCAACCATCTATTATGACAAAACACTCACGGATATAAATAAAATAAAGGCTGCCGCATCCAAACCCACACTTATACTGGGCGAAGGGAAAGACCAAACAACCGTAAAAACCGGCTTCGTAATAAATGAAAAAAGAGAGAAAAGCGGAACTATACCTGCTTTTGAATTTGTGGCAATGTTTATACCTGCAACTGATGTTTCGTTTAATAAATACGAAAGCTATTCAATTGATAAATTAATGGTGTATGAACTTCCGTTCAACGAGGCTTCGGATCCCGAAATGCAGAAATGGATTCCTTACCTCGTATCGCAAGCCTCTAATAACGACGGAGTAGTGCGGATTCAGACAGAATTTACAAAGGAAGGCCCGGTAATTAAGATATGGTTTGTAAACAGCCTCACAAACGTCGAGAAAATTAATTCACTGCTTACGGCATCTGAGTTTGTCGTGCATTACCCTGACAAAACCACAAAAAAAGTCAAAAACCCATTCAGGTTTCCGGTTTAAACTAACTTTCACTAAAAAAGCAGAAAGCCTTTTTATTAACATTTTGAAATTTTTCCGGCAGAAAATGAAATGAGTGAACCCCTGAAAATGCCGGACTACTCCTCAAATCCGTGAACTTCTTTTTTTGAGAAAACCAGGACGATAGAGGCTGAAAAATCGACAATAAAAAGTGTAATAATCATCGACATCAGGATTACTTTCCACGAGTAATCCACATCGCGTACCCAAAAATATACAATTAAGGCCAGGCAATTTACCAGGGAAAGGATACCAAGGGTGTATAGTGAGAAGTTTTTGTCGGGCGAAACAGGGATCAGCAAGGCGGCTGTTCCTATGGCAACAAGTTTAAAAATACCCCAGATTACTCCCCAGAAAAAAGGAGCCAGCAAAACAAAAAATACCACATCCAGTTCGTTGTACCAAAGGTTGGTCCGCACTATGGTCCAGTTGAGCAAATGAATAAATGCCCAGTTTAAAACCCCCAATACCAGCAGGCAAACGGGAATAAACAAAATAAACTTCAGCGTTTTCATTTTATAATACACAATTCAGGTATTAAATCTTACATCAAACATTTTCGTAATGTAAAACTAATCATTATTTTTACATCTAACAAATTACATGTTTTTTTGTGTACAAAATACACGAACAGAAAAAAATTTTTAGGTAAGGGCGTACTTAACTGCTTATAAAAATGAATACACTCATATAATGAATGCTAAACACACGGAGGAAGAGGAAAGTGCAAAGAGATAAAACAGCAGTAAAAAGTGCGTTGTACTGGACTCGAACCAGTGACCCCCGCCCTGTCAAGGCGATGCTCTGAACCAACTGAGCTAACAACGCGATTGTGTTTGCAAAAATAGCATTTAATTGTTTCGCTTTTCAGGAATAATCATTCAGCAAACAAAAAAGGCAATTGTGTTAAATTGTGAACTTTGTTTCGATTTTTAGCTGCCGGCTCCTGTTCATTGCACGAAAATGAATAATTTTGAAGCATATTAGAAAACGTATGAAAAATATTCTTCAAAGCATTTCAATTTCAACATTTTTCCTGCTTTGCTCACTTATACTCAGTGCCCAGAATGGCACAAAACAGTTCGGGTTTGATGATTTTTTTAAAAATTATACTTTTAATGCACCCGGGATACGCGAACTCAGGTCGATGAAAGATGGCATCGCATTTAGTAAAATCGAAAACCAGGGCACACAAATCTCGGTTTTCAGTTTTCTGACCGGCCAACGCATCAAAACCATCCTTGATCTGAATACGATTGACAGCAGCACGATAAAATCGTTCAGCGATTATATTTTTAGCCCCGATGAAACTAAGATATTACTCATAACAGGAAGAGAAGCGATTTACCGGCGCTCCTTTGTAGCCGATTACTTTGTGTTCGACACCGTAAAACGTACGCTTACACCCTTGTCAGTTAAGGGAAAACAACAGGTAGCCACATTTTCGCCCGATGGCACAAAAGTTGCCTTTGTCCGCCAGAATAATCTCTTTTATACCGATCTGAATACAGGCACCGAGTTTCAGGTTACCATCGACGGGAAAAAGAACTCGATTATCAATGGGATTCCCGACTGGGTGTACGAGGAAGAGTTTTCGTTCAATAAGGCTTTCGACTGGTCGCCCGACAGTAAAACACTGGCCTGGATCCGTTTCGACGAAAGCCATGTGCCCGAATTCAGCATGACTATGTTCCAGGGGCAGGCTCCTTCGCTCGACCAAAATAAACTATATCCCGGCGTTGAAACTTTTAAATATCCAAAAGCCGGAGAGGAAAACTCGAAGGTAACGGTGCAATGCTACAACCTGGCTGATTCCATAGTGCACTCGATCAATATCGGAAATGATACTGACATTTATATCCCGCGTATACGCTTTGTGCCTGACTCATCGAAACTGGCCATTTTTAAATTGAACCGTTTGCAGAATAAACTGGATATATTGCTGGCCTCAACCCAGACCCTGGAGACCAGCCTGCTTTTTACAGAGACTAACAAATACTATATCGACGATAACTATTACGACGACATCCGTTTCCTCTCCGATTCAGCACATTTTATAATCAGGAGTGAGCGCGATGGGTATTCGCACATATACCTGTATACCATGGATGGTCAACTTGTAAACCAGGTTACCAAAGGAAATTTTGATGTAACCGAACTGAACGGTTGCGATGTAGACAACCAGCTTATTTTCTACACCTCGGCCGAACCAAGCCCTTATCAGCGGGAGGTTTACAGNNCAAATTCAGCAATGGGTATAAATACTACTACATCACGAGCTCAAGCGTACAATCGCCTCCAAACACCATTCTTTTCGATGCCAGCGGAAAACCAACACGGGTTTTAAGCGACAGCAAAGCGCTGAAAAGCAAATTGAGTGAATACAGTTTTAATTACAGGGAATTTTTCCAGTTTGTAACATCAGAACATATAAGCCTTAACGGCTGGATGCTTAAACCACCTACTTTCGACCCAACAAAAAAATTCCCGGTATTCATGACCCAATATAGCGGTCCGGATTCGCAGAGTGCCCTCGATACCTGGGACCTGGGATGGGAAGAATACCTGGCTCAGCTTGGATATATTGTAGTTTGTGTTGATGGTCGTGGCACAGGCGGCCGGGGCGAAGCATTCCGGAAAGCAACCTACATGCAGTTAGGAAAATATGAAACCATCGACCAGATTGAAACCGCCCGTTACCTGGGCACACTCCCTTATGTGGATTCTACACGTATAGGAATCTGGGGCTGGAGTTTTGGCGGTTATATTTCATCTTCGTGCATGGTGAAGGGGAATGGTGTGTTTAAAACCGGCATAGCTGTTGCCCCGGTTACAAACTGGCGGTATTACGACAATATTTACACTGAACGTTTTATGCGCAGACCTCAGGAAAATCCGGATGGATACGACCAGAATTCGCCATTGAATTTTGCTAAGGATTTGAAAGGCAATTTACTGATTTGTCACGGAATGGCCGATGATAATGTACATGTTCAAAACACTATGGAGTTTGCCGAACGGCTGGTACAGGCCAACAAACAATTCGAGATGCAACTTTACACCAACCGCAACCATGGCATATATGGCGGCAATACCACTTATCACCTGTATACACGGATGATAAATTATATTCTGGAAAAGTTATAAAGTTGTAAGG
>DGQJ01000377.1 GCA_002389705.1 Bacteroidales bacterium UBA4417 | reverse complement strand
GCGTGGTATTTATAACCCGGTAGCTGCCGGTAGCGATATTGAAACCCGTTCAACATTAAAACAAAGTATGCGAAACTGTTTAATAATTCTGGGCGTTGTGGTTTGCCAGTTCGTATTTGCGCAGGCGCCTGCTGATAAATACCTGTATGCTAAAATAAGTGGCAGCGTTGGGATGTTTTACGGGGGCAAATTTTCAATGGAATATATTTCGCCCAAAGGGCAGACTTTTGCCATGGCCATATACAGCCAGATGAGGAAAGCGCCCGGTATTCCTCCGGATTATACATCGCCTTTGGGTATTTTTGGTAAAGCATTATTTTGGAGTCCAGGCTTTGACTATCCGCAGGAAATCCGTAACACGGTATATGTAACAACAGGCAAGGTGATTGCTTTGAACAGTGCCGGCAAAACCCGGTTAAACCTGTCAGGAGGTATTGGGTGCAGCTATTTAAAAACCCCGGTCGATTTCGTGCCTATAGAACCGGTGGTTACAGCCGAAAATTATACCTATTCAAGCAGTACCGGATACTCTGTTGCATTGGTGCTTAACCCGGTTGTTGATTTTGCTATATGGAAATATTTCGGTTTTTCAACCGGTTTAATCTCCATTATATCCCGCGACCGGGTATCGTGTGGCATCGAGATATCGTACATGTTCGGAAATGTAAACAACAGGAAAAAAAATAAATAAATAGCCTAATCAAATACAGTTTCTTACCCTTTTTTCATCTTTTATATTTTAACCTTGTCTGCCCATACATATAATCCGCTTATACTGGGAATTTCATAAAAGTACGCTGGCAATAAACTGGGCTTTTTCAGTAGCGCTGTCGGTATTAAGTTCGGTATGGCTGTTGCCGGTATTAAGTATGACCTTCGGTCCGCTCATCGTATTTTTATATAAAGAAATTGCGCGAAGCAACGAATACTATTTTTACTATAACCGGGGTATATCAAAAACAGGATTAATAGCCGCCAGCATGGGTTTGCATGTAGTTGTGGGAGTTGTTCTTTTAATACTGATGAAGTAATGGAGGATATTTTAGAAATTGACAGTGTTATTAAGTCGTACAACCAGTGGCAGGTGCTTACCGACATTTATTTAAGATGTGAAACCGGCGATATTATTGGCATGCTGGGCCGAAATGGCTCCGGCAAAACCACCTTGCTGAAAATTTTATTTGGTACACTGTCAGCTGAACGAAAATTTATACGCATCAATGGCAAAGTGCATAACAGTCCCTATAAAACCCGGAACGAAATCTGTTATCTGCCTCAGCATCAGTTTCTGCCCATGCACCTGCCAGTGGAAAAAGCGGTTGCACTTTTTCTGGGTAAGGTGCCTGTTGGTTTCTTTATACAGGATGAAACTTTAGCACCCGTAAGAAAGCACAAAATTTCGGACCTGGGTGGTGGGCTGTTGCGCTACCTCGAAATAAAGCTTTTATTGGGTACGCATTCCAAATTTGTATTACTCGATGAACCTTTCAGCGGAATCTCACCGCTGTTGGTTCAGCATATAAAAGCGCTTATTGTAGCTTCGGCATTAACAAAAGGGATTATACTCACCGACCATGATTATAGAAATGTGCTGGATGTTGCCAACCGGTATTGTTTAATTTTCGACGGCGGTTTAAAGCCGATTACCGACAAATCAGAACTAATAACATGGGGATATGTTCCCGGTTCGAAGGATTAATGGTTTTGTAAAAATCGCCGGTAGTTCTTTTTATGTTCAGCTTCAGTTTGCTATTTCAATACAGATAAGCAGCGTTTAACAGTATCTACAATATAAAATTCTGATTTCGGTTTGTGGAATTTGTGTTGCTTTCTCATCATTTTCGTATCAACAATTTTTCAGAAAGTATAAAAAGTCGTTTATCCTTTCAGATTGCTGAGGTAAGCGAGTAATATTCAGAATGGATACAATAATGTATAATTTATAAAACTAACAAACCGGCTATGAAACTGAAATATCTGATTCTATTCGCATTAAATCTTTGTTTTGTATTTGGCTGCAATTCATCTAAGCATGGGTCAACTTCTGAAAATGTCATCGGTACAGAGGTACATCTGGCCAGTGTTCATAACAATGTGTGCAAAAGTTTATATGGCAATGTTTTACTTTATGCCATATTTGTTGATACCAGAGGCACCAAACCCTGGAGTGAATTCGACATAAAATCGACCCTGGATTCAATTCAGAAAGCAATGGATTGGATAAAAAGTAAAGCCATTATCAATAACAGGAAACTAGAGATTGAAATAAAATACCCGGTGAGTGGTCATAAAATTCCGGTTGCATTAGATTTTCCGCGCACTACTTTGAGTGAAACCTTATTTCAGCCTTCGTTACAAAACGGTATAAAAGCAATTCAGTCGTGGTCCGACCGGATTGCGGTTGCAGCAGCCCGAACACTGCCCCCCGATACGTCCAGAATGATTACAACCCGAAATTCGCTCACAGATAAAGAAAGATTAATAGCCAGGTTGAGAGATATTTATAAAACAGATAATGTTGCATTGGTGTATTTTGTCAATAATTATTATAACGATGAAATCTCTGTTACCCTAAATGCAACCAGCCGGAATAACGTTGAGTATTCAATAGTCAGTTATAAAAATCCTTCGGTTATTGCACANNAAAAGCAGGAAGGCATTCGCCATGAAGGAATTTCCGAATGAGATCATGGCATTTGCATACCGTGGAATTGATTCATTGGATATTTCTCCTTTTACCAGGTACTGTATTGGTTGGGAAAAGCAGATGTACCCCAAATATACCGAAATGATCCTGGGTAAAAACATCAGGCCGGTTCAGTATTAGTCGCCGCTACCGCGCTATCTTTTCTCACCACCGCTAATCCTTTTGCAAACACCTTGTCCTGCCCGTCAATAAAACCGGCAACTGCAGTTTGCTGAATCCATGCACTGTCGCTATCGTTAAAAATTTAATACTTTAGCGGTTTTTCTAACGCTAATGATTGCTGATTCAACTTTTACCTACCTCAGTATTGGTGCTATGTTTGGCTTAACGGCCGGGCTGTCGCCGGGGCCTATGCTTATGCTTATTATTTCACAAACGTTGCAGCACAACAAATCCGAAGGAGCCAAAATTGCTTTTGCCCCCTTAATCACCGATTTACCGGTTATACTGATCACCTACTTTATATTTTCGCAATTTTCGCAATACACAACGGTTCTTGGCATCATAGCCCTGGCCGGAGGGATTTATGTCACCCGCATGGGATATCTCACCCTGCGAATAAAAGTCTTAACTATCGAAACCACCCCCGTAAAACCCAATTCATTCAAAAAAGGAATTATCACCAGTTTCCTCAATCCCAACCCTTATTTTTTCTGGCTCACAGTTGGAACCCCTATCATTTTTAAAGCCTATAATGTAAGCCTGGTGGCGGTAATTGTTTTCCTGCTTTCGTTTTACACCATTCTTGTGGGTTCGGCTATAGGCATTGCACTGTTAGCTGAACACACAAAAACGTTTTTAAAATCCAATGCCTATCTCTGGGTAATGCGCATACTGGGTGTGGTATTGATGGTGTTTGCCATGTTTTTCTTTCGCGATGCAGTAAAAACACTATTCCATCCCTGAACTGCAGCAAATTGCAGTTTAAATAAATTCCGGTTCCTCACATGGCTATCCGGCAAACAAATTCCGTTTAAATGGGTTTAAAGTGCGTGGCCCTATTATTTTTCCAGCCAAAATGAGTTTGTATAAAGAGGGAATAACCTGCTTAATTAAAAATTCAAGCCATGCCAACCGAAAAAAACGAAAGTCGCAGTTCCGTTATCAAAGCTATATCCACTCCCATTCAACTGGCAGCACTTATAGTACTGGTTGTTGAGGGCTTGTTGTTATATATTTTATCCAAAGCCGGCAGTGCCGACAGTACGCTGTATGTTTCGCTGATGGTTGGCGTGCTGGTATTAACCATTGTTGCTGTATTTATTATCGAGTTTAAAAGGATCAAACTAAGGGAATCGGATACCATACCAATTACGGGTGAAGTTGAAAGTCCCAAAAAGTCGTACACCTGGGATGTTTTTTTAGCTGCTCCGCTGGCAGCACTTTCCGACGAAAGTTTTGAAAGCAACCTTTCGAAAATGAAAGAAATAAAGGCAATTCTGGAGGAGGAGTGCGACTTTAAGCGTGTATTTTTTGCCGGGGCAAATATGAGAACAAAATCAGATTTTGAAACTGCTGATGTTTCGGTCGAAACCGATGTGGATGCCTTAAAAGAAAGCCAGAATTTCGTTTTGATTTATCCCGATAAAATTGTTTCCAGCGTATTATTCGAAGCCGGTATTGCCTTAGCCCTGGGGAAACCCTCATTTTATTTCGGTGCAACTGACAATTTCCCATTCCTGATGAAACAGGCAAATCAGAAATTCAACTTCGTAAAAATACAAAACGTGGATAGCCTTGATAAAATTATTTCTGTACTCAGGAAGAATAAGAAAAATCTCTTCAAGATATAATGGTGCTTACCTGTTACAACATACCGAATGAGGCGTTTTGTTGTTAAATAACGTTACCGCACACTGCAATTTCTCAAGCTGAAAGCCCAAAACTGTTTATTTGCTGCCGGAAGCAAGATGTTGTTCAGACTTCTTCCTTTTCGAATGTTGATATCCGCATCAGGCTTAAAATCTTATAATCCCTGGTTTCTAACAACTATTCAAATCTTCATTTGTTATCTTTGTGGCCTGTAACAAGCAGGCTATCCGTTGAAATTTCGCATCCAGACCATGAAAAAAATCTATACGCTTTTATCATTATTACTTTTATCCGGCATCAGTTTTGGGAAGCAGGTTGATGTAAACACAGCAAAAAATATAGCACAGGCATTTCTTTCGGCTTCCGGCAGTCCCTCTTTAAAAAGTGCAGCAAATCTTCAACTGGTTTACAGCGCAGGGACCGGATCGGGAAATGCAGCATCGCCGGTGCAGCCTTCTGTTTTTTATTATGTGTTTAATGCCGCGCAGCAGGGCTTTGTGATTGTGGCGGCCGACGATGCTGCTACTCCGGTACTGGGTTACTCCGACCGCGGCGCGTTCGATCCGGCCAACGTACCGCCCAATGTAGCCAAGTGGATGGAAGGCTATAAAAGCGAAATCCGTTACCTGGTTGAGCATCAGATTAATCCCACCCGCGAAATAGAAGAACAATGGCTGCAGCTAAAAAGGGGAGAGGTAAAAAACACTTCAGGCGAAAGTTCGGTTACCGCGGTAGGTCCGCTAATGCAAACCCGCTGGAACCAGTCGCCATACTACAATGCCATGTGCCCCGGTGGATCGGTAACCGGCTGTGTGGCAACGGCCATGGCCCAGGTGATGAAATACTGGAATTACCCGTCCACCGGTTCCGGATTTCATTCGTTCAACCACAGCCGCTATGGAACACTTTCGGCCAATTTCGGCAGTACTACCTACCAATGGGCAAATATGACAAATACCCTCAGCAGTGCCAACAATGCAGTGGCTACCTTAATGTACCAGGTAGGTGTGAGTGTTGATATGGATTACAGCCCCGAGTCGAGCGGCGCTTATGTAATTTCGGCCCAGAGCCCGGTTACAAATTGCGCTGAATATGCGTTGAAAACCTACTTCGGGTATAAAAACACGCTGAAGGGCGTTCAGCGGAGCAGCTATACCCAAACCCAGTGGATGAACCTGCTGAAGACCGAACTGGATGCCGGCCGGCCGGTGTTGTATGCAGGCTTTGGCTCAGGGGGCGGTCATTGTTTTGTTGCCGATGGATACGACGTAAACAATTATTTCCATTTTAACTGGGGATGGGGCGGCGCTTACGACGGGTACTTCCAGGTGAATGCGCTTAATCCAAGTGGAACCGGTATAGGAGGAGGCAGCGGTGGCTTTAACAGCGGGCACCAGGCAGTTATTGGCATTGAGCCTCCCTCCGTAACCCAAACCTTTAACCTGGCGCTATATGCGGCGCTAACCCCATCGGCAACAACTATTTATTATGGCGGTGCGTTTTCAATTACCACCAACGTGGTTAATAAAGGTACCGCTACATTCAGCGGTGACTATGCTGTTGCTGTTTTCGACAATGCTTACAATTTTGTCGATTTTGTTGAAACAAAAACAGGGTTTAACCTGCAGGGTGGCTATGTTTACTCCAACAACCTTGTATTCTCGAGTACAGGCTTGCTGAGTATGCTTCCCGGGAAATATTATGCCGGCATATTCTATCGTCCTGCCGGCGGCAACTGGGTTCAGGTTGACGACAATGGCAGTTATTCTAATCTGGTTTCTATAACTGTAACCAATCCCAACACTATCGAACTGAATGCTGACTTCACAGTTACCCCGGGCACTATACTCACCAAAGGATCGCCTGCCTCTGTTAACCTCAATATACGTAACGATGGCTCAGCCTCATTTAAAGGGCAGTATGCCGTCGATTTGTACACCCTCGATGGTAACTGGGCACAATCCATCGGAACTGTTGATGAATCGGAAGGACTGCCCGCCGGATACACATATGTTGCTCCTTATCTGACTTTTGCCACCAACAATATAACCGTTGAGCCGGGCACCTACCTGATGGCCGTAATGCATAAAGCTGTGGGCGGAAGCTGGGAATTATCCGGATCCTCGTATTTCCAGAACCCGATAAAAGTTACCGTGGTAGCCGCCTCCATACAACCCGATATTTTTGAAGACAATAATACGGTTTCGCAGGCATACAGCCTGCCGGTTACCTTCAGCGGGAATACAGCAACTGGCAATACAAGCGGATCGAATTGTCATATCACCACCGATAATGATTTTTACAAAATAGTACTCCCTGCCGGGTACAACTACACTATAACCCCAAGGCTTCGCGATTCGTACAACAGCGGCAACGGGATTATTTATACCCTCGATGGCTTGTTCTCCTATTCAACCGATGGAACTTCATGGTCCGAGGCTTTTGACGATGTAATACCCGGCAGCATTTCTGTTACAAGTGGCGGAACCGTGTATTTTCATATTGCCCCTTACTTTGCAGGCGAAACCGGTACTTACCAGCTCGATATTGCTTTAACCCGCATTTCGACGGTTGGTATTGATACGGAAACTCAGAACGTGGTTAAAATATACCCTAATCCGGCAAAAGAACATATTACTTTGGACGGCAGCGGTTTCAGCGGGATCATTAGCCAGGTAAGTTTGATAAATATGCAGGGCAACAGGGTTTTTACACAACTAATAGGTAATAACTCCGAAGTATATAACATTTCGTTACCGGCGCTTTCAGCGGGCGTTTACACCGTGCAACTGGTTACGAGCCAGGGAATACTGAACCGCAAAATAAATATTTCACGGTAAGTTTTACAAAGGAATTAGTTGTAGATAACTAACATTGAAATGTTGATCCGCCGGGCTGTCAATCATCTTGGACCGAACGCATTTGATGTTAATTGAAAGACACATTCTGACCGGCACTTATAATTTTTGCCGCCGGGCTTGATATGTGCCCGAAAAAAGACTATATTTGGGTGTCGTAAAAATATCCCGAGTTAAAAATATAAATAGTGTAGCGTGTACATTTAGTTTTAGATTATCTTAAAACATTGTACATTGATTTTTAAAAAGTAAACCCGGGGTAAATCATACCAACAAATGGGTATTTTCTAGGAAGCAGTTTTTTTTTGAATTTGTATTTCAATATTAGTTGTAGCATGTAGAAAAAAAGTATATTTGAGCATTAGTAGGATTTGCTGTATTCAAGGTTAAATGTTTTGTTTTAAGTGATAAAAATGTCTGTTGTGTGATTAGAAAATTGTATTTTTCTCCGCCGGATAATTAAGTGTTGACAATATTAATAAAAGAGATAACAGCACAATGATTTTCCTGAAATGTAAGATCATACATACATTGCAAGAAATTAGACGCTTTACAATAATGAAAAAACTTATCTGCTTTTTTCTGATCTCTGTTTTTCTTATGGGATGTTCAAAATCCCGTGAAGGATCATCGGCAGCAAATGAGTCTGTAAACGCATCAAATGAAGTCAGAAATGCGGATATTGATATACGCAAGTTGGTAAAAGAAGCCGATGTGCGTTTTCTCACTACCGACAACCGGAATACTTACCAGTTGGTGAACAGTTGTCTGAAGGGTTTTGGCGCTTATATTTCCGACGAAAATACTTTTAACAACCGCAGCCAGTCGGGGTACGAACTCACCATAAGGGTACCTGCAACACATTTCGACAGTTTGTTAAATTTTATCCTTACCCATGCCCCGGTTAAAGAACTGGAGAGCAAGCGCACCAGTGTGAATGATGTTACCGACGAATTTATTGATACAGAAGCAAGGATTAAAATTAAAAAAGAATCGGCGCAGAAACTGGCTGATTTAATGAAGCAGTCGAAAAACCTCACTGAAATCCTCGAAATTCAGAAACAACTAACCGACCTGCAGTCCGAAATCGAATCCGTTGAAGGTCGTTTGAAATACCTGGATGACCGGGTGATTTACAGCACTATACGTATCACATTTTACGAACGGGTAAGCTACTCCGAAAGATTTGCCGGCGAATTCCGGGATTCGCTGAAAGGAGGCTGGCAAGTGTTCCTCTTCCTGCTTACTGGTGTGGCTTATCTTTGGATTGTGATTATAGTGGTATTAATGGTGTGGCTGGGCATAAGGTATTATAAACGAAGTATTAAAAGAAAGAACCAGATATAGGTTATTGTAACTGCAATCGGCATACAGGAGGCCGGTATTACTTTTAACATCCTGATTCTGAAATGCCTGGTGATTGCTTAAACTTCAACAGGTTAACATGGATTTAAATTAAATTTTCATTATATGAACACTGTACAATCCGTTTTATACTTTGACATTCTGGAGGAACTTCAGAAAAATTACAATTTTAGCGAAACTGATGGTATTTACGGCGAAAACCCCAGGCAACTGCTGAATAGTTTTGTGATGTTTTCCGGTTACAGGGATCTGGACCTATACGATTTGTTTAAAGTGGTGATAAGCGGGCAGGTTTTTTACTTCGGAACGCTCGAAGTAGAATACACCTGGAAAGAAAGCCGCTATCCGTCGGCAATGCGCGAATTCCAGAATTTTATGATCAAAAAGCTTGATTTCGATTACGGTAAACTGTTGATACGCCCTGAAACCATTCAGGATAAAGTTCAGGAGATTTTCGTGAAAAGTGAAATCGACTTCGCTGATCATCCCGGGTTTTCATCCCGTTATTACTTCGTGGCCGAAGATAAAAGCCTGGCCAGGAGTTTTGCCACCGACAGGCGTTTGTCATTAATGGAAATGCAGCGCGAATTGTTCGTCGAAATAAACAGCAACTTGTTGCTTGCCAAATTTTCACGCAACGTAAACTACGACGACTGTTTAACATTGCTTGAACTGGGAGAGCTACTGTAAAATGCTGACCTCAGGATAAAAATCCGGCTGAGTATATGGCATTAGTGTACTCCTACCACGGTGTATGTGTTTGTTCAAATCTTATTCCATCGTATTAAGAAGCAAAATAACCACCTGCAAACTGTGTTTTGCTGCCTCGTTCCCTGCATTATCAAATCAAATTTATAGCTGCGCTGGTCCGACTTTCTGAAATTTCAGGTACTTTCGTGATTTCGTTGTAAAAACTAAATGTAATGCTGAACAGTATTCACCATATTGCCATTATTTGTTCCGATTACCAGGCTTCAAAGCATTTTTATATTGATGTTTTGGGATTAAAGGTGATCAGGGAAACCTTTCGCGAACATCGCGCATCTTATAAACTCGACCTTTCGCTGAATGGTAATTATGTGATCGAGCTTTTTTCGTTTCCCGATCCGCCTGCCCGGGTATCGCGGCCCGAAGCAGCCGGCCTGCGGCACCTGGCTTTTGAAGTGGATAACCTCGAAAATGTGATAAGCCATTTGAACGTATCTGGTGTTATTGCTGAGCCAATCCGCACCGACGACATCACCGGTAAGCGGTTTACCTTTGCTTTCGATCCCGATTTGTTACCCATCGAATTTTACGAGAAATAACAATTCAGTTGTCGGATCATCTTCGGATTCACAAAAATTATTGTGCAACAAACCAACTGTTCCTCTGTAATTCTAATTTTCAAGAACACGTCACGATGAAACTTGAACGCTACCAGGTTGATGCTTTTACAGATAAAATTTTTGGCGGAAATCCCGCGTGTGTAGTTCCATTGCAGGAATGGCTGCCCGATGATCTGCTGCTCAACATAGCAAAGGAAAATGCAGTTCCCGAAACAGCATTTTTTGTTCATAAAGGAGAAAAGATTCATCTTCGCTGGTTTACACCGGATATTGAAATGGACCTCTGCGGGCATGCTACCCTGGCTACCGCGCACTGCCTGTTCACCATGCTTAACTATGGTAAGTCAAGGATGATTTTCGAAACCCTGAGTGGTGACCTGGAAGTGGTAGCCAGCGATGGTTATTATTTCCTTGATTTTCCATCGCGAATGCCGATCGCATCTGTTTTGCCTGAGCCTATCCGGAGGGCTTTAAATATAGAGCCACTGGAAGTACTGAAAGCCAGGGATTATGTGTTGGTTTTCGATTCGGAAAACGATATCCGGAATATTGAAATCAACCGACTGTACTTCGACCTGGTAAATCTGGGGCATGGCGGGGTAATTGTTACCGCCAGGGGCATCGACTGCGATTTTGTTTCGAGGTTTTTCACACCCCAGTCTACAATTCTCGAAGATCCGGTAACAGGTTCGGCCCATTGTTCGTTGATTCCTTTCTGGGCGCAGCGGCTGGGGAAGAACGAGATGTTTGCCATGCAGCTATCCGATAGAGTTGGAAAATTAAAATGTCTCAATAAAGCGGATCGTGTTATTATCAGCGGGCAGGCCAGGACCTATTCGGCAGGGTGGCTTTACACGGAATAATTAATAGCCTCCCACCGATCTAAAGTGGATTGGTAAATTAGTCGCAACCCTCACTTTTTCTTTTAAAAAGAACAGGTATTCCTTTTTGGGGAAATAAAAAACCCCGGCAACGGGGTTTCTATCTCTTGAAATTTTTTAATTATTGTACATCACATAGGCTTCCTGCCACCAGGATCCAATGTAATTATAATTTATCCAGCCAAATCCTGATGATGCCCAGGTGGGTCCCCAGCTATTCTGAAATTTGAAAGCATTTTTAGCGTCATCATATCCAACAACGCAATAGCAATGTCCGCCAAGGCTTTTGCCTTTAAAACGGGTAAGCACCACACCGTTTTTCAGGTACATGAAATCATTACTTACTGGTCCGCCAACAACAACGGGTCTGCCGGCTGCCAGGTGAGTCTTAATGTCATTTACATTGATATTTACTTTGGCATAAGTAATCTTATAATTTGTTGCTTCTGCTATCTGTGAAGCATTGGGTTGTGTTGAACACTCAACATCAGTATAAGGCATTGATGACCAGGTGCAGGCGCCCTTGCTTTTAAGTAAGTCGAGCCCGCTGGTTACATAAGCTCCGCTGGCACATGTGCTTACTTTAATCTGGTTATATACAAATTCAGGGCTCATGATATTCGAATTGTTTGTCCATAAGTTGGTGTTGGCTGCAGCAAATTTTGTGATACTACGAGCTGCATAAGTTGTACCCCAGGCAACACAGGAACCTTCTCCACCCTGGTTCCTCACAACCGGCGTGTTTAAAGCTACTGAAGCAGGTACTGCTTTTAAAAGATCATTGAGTGTAAACTGGGCTGTGGGTATTTTTGCATATTCTTCTGCCGGAAGCATGATAGCCCCCATTTCGTGAACAACCGCCTGTGAATCCTGCTGAGGATCGACTGCGGTATCTTTCTGACAGGCCTTAAAGCTAAGTCCGAGGGCCATTAACACTACATACAGGTAAAAATTCTTTTTCATACGCATTTTTATTTAAGGGTTAAACAATTCACAAAAGCTGAACGAAGAATTCTGATCCGTCAAAATACAGTTAAAGATATGATTAATTTTGCATATGATCGTCAATAAAATAAAATAATTTTGTTTTACGCATGTGTTTCAAAACTGACCTTCAGCATATTTTCCGACCGGCAAAAACATAAATTCATCAACTATTGACTTGTACATATAAAAATCTTAATTTTATATTCCGTAAGTTTTTGGGTAAAATATATTTTAATCATTTCAACTTCCGTCTTAGCATCAATACCATAACCAGGTTATTTTTCTTCACGTAAAACAGGAAAACAATGAAAATCAAGACAATTCTTTTTATTTTATGCTTATTGGGGACTGCGACCGGCATGTTTGCCCAGGATGCAGGCAAAACACTTATTCCGGCTGACAAATTCAGTATCGGTATGGGAATCGGCCAGGATTACGGCGGTTTTGGTGGTCATGCTGTGGTTTATCCCGCCCGGAGTATAGGTCTTTTTGCAGGATTTGGTTACGACCTGATTGGTTTTGGGTACAATGTTGGCGCCAAATTTCGCCTGCTCCCTTCCAAAACCGGTAAAAAGGTTACTCCCTATGCCATAGTAATGTATGGATACAATGCTGTTATTAAAGTACAGGATGCGTCTAACCTGAGTAAAGCCTTTTATGGACCATCGGCTGGTATTGGCATCGATCTTAAGCCGCATGCCAGGAGCAAAGTTTACTATTCATTCGGGCTCACCATCCCATTCCGGGGTTCGGAGGTTGATGATTATATCGAAGACTTAAAGAACAACCATGGAGTCGTCTTCGAGAATGATCTGATTCCTGTAACCTTTTCAATCGGGTTCAAATACATTGTTAATTAAAAAAGCAGATCCCATGAAATCATCGTCATTTCTGATCATCCTTTTCAGCCTGATTACCGCATTTGGACAGGCACAGCATATTGAACCAGCTCCCTACAATAAAGCAGTAGTTTATTTTATAAGGTACTCATCAATGGGATTTGCAATTAATTTCAGCTACTTCGACAGTACCCGGCTGGTAGGTCGTTTTAATGGGCCCAAATACATTAGGTACGAGTGCGAACCCGGGAAGCACTTGTTTTGGGCACGTTCCGAAAACCGCGATTTTGTAGAAGCTGAAGTAGAAGCCGGTAAAATCTATTTTATAGTTGCCAATCCACGTATGGGAGCTGTTAAGGCTCAGGTTGAGCTTGTTGCGGTTGATCCCAAAGATGCCAGAATCATGAAAAAAATATTGGAGCTCATTGAAAAAAAACCTTCGGAAGCATTCACAGCCGAGGAGCTTGCCATAGATGCCGAAGAACTTAAAGATGCAACCATTAAAGGATTGGCGAAGTATATAGTAGAAAAGGCTGATGGGGTTCAATTTCCCCAGCTCACACCAGCAATGAACTACGATATAAATAATAAATTACCCGAGTAAGGTTTTTTTTTTGCAGATTCTGAATGTTTTGATTTATGAAGAACCAGAGGCTATCCTTTTTTTGATAGCCTCTTTTTTGTCGTGATAAGGAGCGCACAGACCCGGGAATGCAATATGGCTGAATAAAAACAGATTTTAACAAAAATATCCGGTTGAGTAAATTAATTTCTGTTATTTGTTTGCATTTCATAATTTTTGTGTGTACTTTAGAGCCTGCATAGCTGCCTCTTCCTGCAATTTCTTGTATCCATATTTATAGCTGAAACAA
Source organism: Bacteroidales bacterium UBA4417 (assembly GCA_002389705.1). Taxonomy (GTDB): domain Bacteria; phylum Bacteroidota; class Bacteroidia; order Bacteroidales; family UBA4417; genus UBA4417. The sequence continues at coordinate 3,171 of DGQJ01000377.1, read as the reverse complement.
CATTTTTAAATGTTTTCAGTCAGTTAAATTACTACATTAATTCGAAACACTTTTAATGCCCTTGTCTACCGTGCTTCCGTGCCGTTATTTTTCTGAGTTTCATTTAGGATTGAGGGAGTCGGAAAAATAGATTGCAACGTAACCCTGGTTTTGTTTTTTTACCTGATCCTTACTTACCGGTCATTTTTCTTTTTTGAATTGAAAAGTGCAAATCTTTTTGTTCACCTGCTTTCAGGTTGTTTTGAACTATCCGGGCTCAGTCTTGTTCTACACATTATTTCTTCCCTCGCGTTTTGCTTTTTTTAAAATTGTTTTGGATACTCGTGTTCCCGGTTTACTTTTTATTCCAGATTAATTGCCTCAATGTAATACATTTCTCTTTAGTTTCCCTAAACCCGAAATTCATGATTTAATCTTTACAAATATGAAAAAACAGTTCTTTTTCCTGCTTTGTGCCATGTTGGTTTCGATGTCGCTATTTGCACAGACCAATATCAGCGCCAACATTTCGAGCAATACTACGCTCACGGTGGCCAACAGCCCATATGTTGTTACCAATTCCATTGAAGTGAATCCCGGCATTACCCTCACAGTGCAGTCGGGTGTCGAAATCAGGTTTAATGCAGGTGTTTACCTGCACGTGCGCGGAACCTTATCGGCAACAGGAGCCAAGTTTACTGCCAACGGAAGTACAAATAAAGGATTCTGGGACGGGATTTATGTTTCGTACGAATATTACGAAAACGGCAGCGTTACCATGGACAACTGCAACGTGGAATATGCCACCAATATCTATGTAAGGAAAGGGCAGCTTACCCTGAAAAACTCAACCATCAACAATTTTAGCGGGTATGGCGTTCAGATATCCTCAGTTGGTTCGCTGAATATTGATAACTCAACGATAAAAAATACCAATTTCCCGATTTATTTTTATGGCCCAGGCCAAATGACGGTAGGCAGCAATGTATTGCTCACTGGTAATGCGAACGATTATGTTTATCTTAACTTTTCGGATATTCCTGGTGAATTCAGGCTCCGGAAACTTAGCATCCCTTATTATAACCCTTATAAACGGGTAACCGAAACCGGAACCCTGATTATTGAACCCGGTGTTCAGATTAAAAGTGTGAACAGCGAAATTACCGTCAGCGGAAAAATAAAAGCACTGGGCACAAAAACCAATCCCATCATTTTCGACATGTCCTCCAACGCTTCTTACTGGCTGGGCATCAATATTACCGCAAGTGCCGTTGATACCGCCTGCATATTTAAAAACTGCAGTTTCCGGAATGCTGTTTACGACAATGAACCCTATTGCGCTATGGAGATTAATGCGGCATCGCCAACCCTCGACAGCTGCAAATTTACCGGCAACTCGCATAACCTGGTAATTACTGGAATAAGTAAGCCCAAATTCACAAATTGCACTTTCGGGCCTTCCATCACCCAGGGTAGCGAATGTTATAATATTGCCATGGACCTGAACGCCCAACCCGTTTTTACCTCCGATTCCATACAGTTTAATTCGAAGGAAATCAGGGCTATTAAAATACTTGAAGCTAATATTATTGATGACTCGCGGCTGAGCAAAACCTCATTTATAGGTCTTCCGAATATCACCTACTGCCTCTACGGCAATGCAAATGTGGTGGATACCGCCTCGCTGACCATTGATGCAGGAATAGTAATTAAGTGCAGGTACTATTATTCAATCCTTTATGGAAACGGAGTGATTAATGGTGTAGGTACCACATCCGAACCCATCGTTTTTACCCACATTGCCGACGATAATTTCGGCAACCCGCTCGATTCGCAGAACGATGGTGTTCAGGGGATTTCGCACAGTAATTCAGGTCGAATTGTGTTATACAGCAAAGCCACTTCCCGCATCGAGAACTGGAAAATATATTATGCCGGCTACAACCAGGACAATTATGCGGTGTATGCCACCCAGGGAAATATTGTTAAAGGTTGCGAAATTAAAAATTCGTACAGGGGGGTATATTTTGCCGGCGATGCCCAGGTGGTAAACAATTCTTTTATGAATATTGATTACTATCCCGTAGCCCGGATGGTAAATAAAGGCTCTCCTGTTTTACTGGGTAATACGGTTTCGAATGTAGGTATAATCGGAGTCCTGATCAATAGTTTTGCCGATGATTCGCCAACACTGAAATCGATGGATTTTGCCGGTTTTACCAACGTGGCTTATATTATTGAAAATCAGCAAACCATAAATGCGGGAAATATTATTACTGTTGACCCGGGCGTGGTTGTGAAGTTTACATCGAATGGGCGGCTTACCGTTAACGGCGCCTGGAAAGCTGTTGGCAAAGCAAACAATAAAATTATTCTTACTTCGATAAACGACGATTCAGCGGCTGGCGATACCAACAACAATGGTACGGGTTCCTCTCCCGGCAATGCCGACTGGTCGGGGATTGATTTTACCGCTACTGCCAGCGATGTGGATAACTACCTGAAAAATTGTGAAGTAAGATATGTGTCATATTACTACTGGTCGGATGCACGTGCCGCTGTTCGCATCAATAGCTGCAAGGTGGTGATGGATTCCACCAAAGTCAACTTCACTAATACCTGCGCCGTAGCCATTATGGGTGATGCCAATCCTACCATTTCCAACTGCCAGTTTTATAACCTGGGCGACGCGCCTGTTTACATGGACTTATTTGCAAGCCCGGTATTTTCGGGTGATAATAAGCTCGCAAATCTTCCTTTTATTGCAATCAGGCTTCACGGCAAGGAAGTGAAAGGAACAGTACCCTTAAGGAATTTTGCAGGGTATACCGGTATTACGTACATACTGGAGGAAGATATGACTATCATGGAACAGCTTACCATCCCGGCAGGTGTAACATTTAAAGGCGCAGGACGGTGGCTTGTGAGGGGCAGGCTCGATGTACAGGGTACAACCGCAAATCCGGTTGTATTCACCACCCTCGAAGATGATGCCTACGGAAATCCGAAGGACACCCAACAAAATGGAAATTCCACACTGAATAACAACGGCAGCTACATCATTTTTTACGATGAAGCCAACGACTTGAGTACTATTAACCATTCACTTTTCAGGTATCCATATCGTATACCGATTCAACTTACCAACGCCTCGCCCAAGATTAAAAATTCAACGTTCGAAAATGCCATTTA
>DGQJ01000015.1 GCA_002389705.1 Bacteroidales bacterium UBA4417 | reverse complement strand
GGTTTACCTTCATAAAATCTGTTTCGAGGGCATCCATCCGTTGCCCTGGGGCAAAAGTAGCTGCTGCTACGCCCAGGTCGAGGTTTATGTGCGCGTTCATTCCAAGCATGATGTGCTGCAAAATGGTTACTGTGCTTTTACCAGCTGTAAATGCGGTTTGCCACGATGCCGAACATTCTTTTTTCTGACTAAAATCCTGGTAAGCTTTCAGGTACAGGTTTGCAAAGGCAACATCCATTATTTCCATGCGATCGTTATCCTCGAACTGTTTTTCAATAATGGCTTGTTTTACCTGGGCGGTTGTTCGCCGGTATACGTAAGCAAAAATTCCCAGGTGGTTATTGCCTGCGACCGATTGATCGATTATTTTGTCGAGCTCAAGCAGGACTTCATCAATATTTTGAGCTGGAATTGCCATATATCGCGAAAGTTTTTCTTTAAAACATACGGTAAAACTGAGTGTTCAACCAGGGGTTGATTCTGTACAGTTTATCAAACATTAAATGCCTTAATTAGATTGATTATATGATCAAATCAGGATTCAATGTTTGTTTTCGAAAACCGCAGGCATAAAAAAAAGGACCCATAAAGAGTCCTTTTTTTACGATTTCTGAATTCGGGTTGAAGGTTATTCAACAATTTTCAGTTCCTTGATCAGGTTGGTAGCGCCTGCATACTTGTCGATTACGAAAAGTACATAGCGGGCATCCACGCAAATTGTACGCTGAAGTTCGGGTTCAAAAAGAATATTGCCGCTCATGGCTTCCCAGTTGCCGTCGAATGCCAGTCCGATCAGTTCGCCATTACCATTGATAACGGGGCTGCCTGAATTACCACCGGTAATATCGTTATCCGTTAGGAAACAGGTGATCAGTTTGCCGTTTTCGCCATAGCGTCCGTAGTCTTTTTTGTTGTACAGTTCTTTCAACTTTGGTGAAACAATAAATTCTTCGTTGGTTGGATCTTCTTTCGCCATCACGCCATCAAGGGTGGTGAAGTAATTGTAATGTACGCCGTCAGCTGGGTAGTAATCGAGCACTTTTCCATAAGTCATTCGCATGGTGCTGTTAGCATCGGGATAGAAACTCTTGGTCGGTTCCATTTCGCGCAAGGCAGCTACAAACAGGCGCTGGGCTTTTTTAAGCTTAACGCTCATCTGCATATTATCAGCCTGCAGCACTTTAAATCCTTCCATAAACGAATTATATGTGAGTAAGGCAGGGTCGCTCTGAAGTTTCTTCAGACTTGGTTTTGCCATAAATTCGTTGAATTTGGCTTCGGTACAGAATATTGATTTGGCGAACACATCGGCAACATATTTGTTGATATCGCCTTTGTATTTCTTGTTAATAGTCTGGAATATAGCAGGTTGCTGGGCTGCTGGAATGTTGGCATGATAGAGGCTGAGTAAGGCAGCATAAACGTTTTGTTCAATAGCGTTGTTATATTCCTTAAAATGCTCTTTGGCTGATTCCTTGTATTTTCCCATCTGTTTTACCAGGTCATCGCCTTTGGCTCCTGATTTCAGAACGGTTTCCATACCTGTTGCCTGTCCCGGGAATGAGAATGCTTTCGAACCGAAGAAACAGAGCTGGGTGTACCACATCAGCGGATTCAGGTTCTTGTCTTTCATCTGCTTGTAAATTTCGGCATACGTGCTCAGTACATCGCCGTACTTGGCTTTGCGTTGTGGATCGGCATTTATCCATTGTTGCAGCTGGGCCTCAAGTTCCTGTTTTTTCGTGATCACATCCAGGCGTTTGAGATCGCGTGCCTCGCCCATTTTATTTTTCCAGAAATTGGCAAGCCCGGCATAGGTGCTGGCATATTGAATACGAACGGCATTATCTTTATCCATGCCTTCTTTTTGTTTCTCGAGCACTATTCCTAAGCCTTTAACAATAATCGGGTCGATATCATTCAGGGTAGCTTCAACGGCCCACGAATTCATATAACGATCTGTACGGCCGGGGTAACCCCAGATCATGGCGAAATCATTTTTCTTGATGCCTTTAACCGAAATGGGCAAAAATTTCTTTGCAGCCATCGGAACATTGTTTTTCGAATACTCGGCCGGCGAACCATCAGGAGCGGTATAAATACGGAAAATGCTGAAATCGCCGGTATGGCGTGGCCACATCCAGTTGTCGGTATCGCCGCCGAATTTGCCGATTGACGAAGGAGGTGCGCCTACCAGTCGGATATCTTTATATTGTTGGTAAACAAACATGTAATATTCGTTTCCGTTGAAAAAGCTTTTCAGTTCAACGGTATATTTGCCGTTTTCTGTTGCTTCTTTTTTTAACTCTTCTACTCTTTTGGTAATAGCGGCGTTTCGTGCATTTTCATCCATATCGGCAGTTACCACGCCCAACACATCAGTGGTTTTGTCTTCCATGCGCACCAGGAACGAAACAAAAAGGCCTTCATTCGGAAGTTCTTCATTTTTGCTCATAGCCCAGAATCCGTTGGTGAGGTAATCGTGCTCCACTGAACTGTGTTGCTGAATGGCTTCATAACCACAGTGGTGATTGGTAAAAAGTAAACCTTCGGGTGATACAACTTCGGCAGTACAAAATCCGCCAAGGCTCACAATCGCGTCTTTCAGACTTGAATGGTTGATGCTGTATAGTTCTTCAGCCGTAAGGTGAAGACCCATTTTTTGCATATCCACATAATTTAACCTTTCAACAAACATGGGTAACCACATGCCTTCGTCGGGCGTATTGGCTGCTTTTGCGAATACCGCGGTAAGCAAACAAAGAATAAGTACGATTTTTTTCATAATTCGGTGATTTATTGGATTTTTAGGAAAGCAAAGATAACTTTAATGTGACTTGTTTCTATACAGCTTAATTCAGCAATGTATAATGCTATGCAAGTTATTGAAAATATTCTGTGAACTGGCTAAACAATCCGGTAAAAACATGCTCAGGATTGAGTTTATTAACCAAGCGACCCCCCATCTGATAGTATTACCAATGGACTACAAATGAAATAAGTGACTCATATTAACAAAATTTGAAATCCCGCTGAATGGCATTAATGATTTTAAATTGTATGAGATAAAAAGCCCAATAGAAATTTATCCTATTGAGCTTTTTTAGTATTCAAATTCCGCGAGATCACATTCGCCTGATGTGCAAATAGATTATTTGTTGTCCTTCTCCCAATCGCCTCTCACCCGGTCGCTCTTCACTATTTCCAGCAGTAAATTACAGTCCCAGCGCAACTTTCCCCTGGTCGAACACCACGTCCTTCGGGATATTGGCGGTTTTCAGTTTNNATAAATGCGCTCCATTCGTTAATAGCCTGGCGTGTTTTCTCGAAATCAACTTTAAATGTTCCGTCGGCATTGCGCGAGAAAGCTTTTTTATCTTCAAAAAAGTTAAAACACATCATATTGGCTTTGCCGTGGGCCTCGGCTGCACCAAACCGTACCGAACGAATCAGTCCGGCCATATAAGTTACATAAGCATCTTCAACGGTTATCCCGGTAAGTTCACCTTTCTGAATCAGCCAGCTCACCATCCACAAGCCGACAACATCTGCTTTTGCTTCTTCCCAGCCCGAGTACTGTTCTTTCAATGCCTGTCTCAGGTTCCCTTTGCCGGTAACGGTATTCTTAATCCCAAGCCCGTGGGCTACTTCGTGAAACATTACATTGCCGAAAAATGCATCGAATTTAATATGCTGCCGCTGTTCAGGATCGATCAGTACATCGGCTATAGGCACCAATATCTTATCGAATTTGGCCCGCATCGCGTTTTTAAGTTGGAGCCTGCGGCTACCTTTGGCTAACTGTACTTTTTCGTCGTTCGGAAGGTTAATGGCAATGGTTTTCCCGCCACTGTTCGAATTACCTGCGTAATACAGGATGTCGTAAGCATTCAGGTCGGAGCTGGTTCCGGGTACTTCCTTTTTATATTTNNAGTTTAACACTCCATTCTTTGTCTTTTACCAAAACCGAAGCTTCGTGCGCTGTTTTATACCCAAAAAGTTCGTCCTCATAATTTTCTATCGGGCCGGCTACCAGGTCGAGGGTATTGTTTTTCATGTCCATCCACGCCATATCGCTCTCAAAGTATTCGTCGGTGAGCAATGCTTTCGATCGCAGGGTAAGATATTTTTTTAATCCAGGGTCTTCAGCAAGTTCGGCGGCTTTAAGTAAAAGATCAGAGGCCCTTTTTATTTTATCGGGGTACGCTTCGTGATACCAAACACTTTTCAGGCTTTTGTCGGCATTACGCACCACCAGGGTGTACTGGCTGGCCTTGTTCGGATCTTTCCAGTTTTCAAACTCTTCTTTGGTCATGTCGACAGGGTAAAAATTTGCGCCTTTAGGCTTTTCGCCGATGCCTGCAACAAAGGGCTTGTTCTCGTCGAGCCGGTCCCAGGGGCCATAGTTAATTGCCGCAAACTGCTTGGTGTATGGATCTTTTATGGTATCCAGCAGCGCATTTTTGTTACCCCAGGTCTGTTCCCAGAAAATATCATCCATTATCTGGGCCACATCCAGCAGTATCGGGATCATCTGCTTTTCTTTTTCAGTTAGCTTACTCAAATCAGTGGTAAGTTTAACCACAGCATACTCGTTAACTTTTTTCTGCATAGGGCTCATGTTGGTAGTGTCGTTTGCTGCATTATCAGCTCCTGTTTTTTGTTTGCAACTGCTGGTTAAAGCAATTACCAAAGCAAGCGGAAGCATAAAACGGAAGAAGTGTTTTGTCATGGCTTAAAATTTTTGGATTAAAATCTGCCGGCGAAATTACTTAAAATCAAATAGCTGTGTCATGATATTCTGTTTTTTTAAACACATCTAATTTGGAAATATTTATTTTCCAATTATTGTAAGACATAATCTGATAATTGATAATTTTGCATTGTTATTCGAATAACAGAAACGATTGTTATTGAAATAACAATAAAATGATCAAAAATATTCTATACCAGTTACTTGAACTTTGATTTTGGTGTCGGATATTAATTTTTACAACTCTTATTATCATGAAAAAAAAGCTTCTGATACGTGATGTAACGCTACGCGACGGGCAACAATCACTGTTTGCCACACGTATGAATCAAAACCAGGTTGAACGTACCCTGCCGGCCTATAAAGATGCAGGTTTTTATGCCCTCGAAGTTTGGGGAGGTGCAGTTCCTGATTCAATCATGCGTTATTTGGACGAGGATCCCTGGTACAGGCTCGAAAGTATCCGTAAAGCATTGGGACCCGATATACCGTTAACTGCTTTATCGCGCGGAAGAAATTTATTCGGCTACAATCCTTACCCCGATGAGGTAATTGACGGTTTTGTTAAAAACTCAATCGAATCAGGGCTTACCATCATGCGTATTTTCGACGCACTCAACGACCTGGACAATATCCGTTCGACCGTAAAATCGGTGAAAGCACATGGCGGTGTTGCTGATTGCGTGTTGGTTTACACGGTTGATCCCAAGTTTACAAAACGCGAAAAAATAAAGGCGTTGCTTCATGCCAAACCACTGCCTACAAAAATATTTACACAGGAATATTTCCTCGAAAAGGCGCTTACCCTGCAGGCCATGGGTGCCGACATGATCACAATTAAGGATATGTCGGGGCTTATTACACCTAATGCTATCGGGAACCTGGTACGCATGGTGAAATCGAATGTTACCGTTCCGGTTGA
>DGQJ01000132.1:5789-6912 GCA_002389705.1 Bacteroidales bacterium UBA4417 | reverse complement strand
ACTACCATTGTGGCAGCCTGTTTGATTACATCCGGCTACGTTCCCTGTAGCGAAGAATGTGTGTCCGCCAACCCTGTTGGTTTGTGTTGCCATATGGCAATCCTGGCATGAAGCAAGTGAAGTGTGAGGTGAGTTTGCATAGGTTTCGGTACCAGCAAATTCAACACCACCTAAACCAGCATACACAGCGCCTGCAGTTCCGTAGTGTGTGTGGGTTCTGTAACCAGGTTTCAGAACGTTAACCGAACGTGCCGGATCGTAGAATGTAGCTGTCGGGAAGTTCTTCAAACTGTCGTAGTTCAGCACGTTACCGTTGGTTGCTGAATTGGTGAACGGGCGTGGCTGGTGACATTTTACGCAAAGGTTGCTGATATGTCCGTCAGCTGCCAGGTCGATGGTTTTAGCTCCACCCCACATGGTCATTTTTACTGGAGCAACAGTGGTAAGTGCCGGTAAATCAGCTGTTGTGTAGGTAGTGTGCAGGCTGCTGTGGCAGGTTACACAACTAATTTCACCTATCGAAGCTGTAGCAACAGTAGCATATGGGTTTGACCATTTATGGGTAGTTGTATTTTCGACAAACGCAACAGGAACATCATTTTTGGTAACATAAAGGAATGCTTCCGATGCATGGCAAGGAGTACATCCTGTGTTTCCTGATTCTTCGAATGCAGCTTCACCATAGCTGTGTTTTGAAAATTCATACTGGGTTGCAGCAAGTTCAACTACTGCAGGAGCATGACACTGGATACAGGTTGCAGTACCGTCAGTACCATTGGTACCGTTTGTACCGTTTGTACCGTCTTTTCCATCTGCACCGGCTGGGCCCATAGGTCCTTCTTTAGTACAGGCAGAGATGATACTGGCTCCGATAAGCAGAAATCCAATACCCGTTACAAAGAGATTTTTTTTCATAATTTGTTGATTTAGTTTTGTTTATGTTTGATTATTAGGGTTTCGTTTTTGGGGTTAAATTCATTTCTGTTGTTAATGAATTAACATGCAAATATGTTATTATATATTATCATATGAGGACTTTTGGCAGTGATATATTCATGGGTATAAGTGGTAATTTTAGCATGATATCATTGATATATGTCAATGATGTTATATAATCAAATAT
>DGQJ01000132.1:0-5763 GCA_002389705.1 Bacteroidales bacterium UBA4417 | reverse complement strand
TAGCCAGGATTAGAATCTGGTTATTTATTTTCGTGCCTGTTTTGATCGTCATTCGTACAACACACGATGACACTCTGAGCAGAACGCAGTTTTCCATTTACCCCTGATTTCAACCGGGTGTTCAAATTCCATCGAACTGCCTAAAGGAACAGTTTTTACATTTCCTGTTGGTCCCTGTGCCAGGAAGCTATGACAGAGATCGCAGTTTCTCGAAATGGTTTCACCACTGGCTGTTTTGTGCCTGTCGGAATGGCATCGGAAACATCCATCCGATTCGAGGTGCCCGATATGATCGAGGTATTTTGTGGATTCAACTTTCATATACGGGAACACGTTTTTATCATATTCTTTCTGCATCGAAATAATAGCTTTATTTATGCGATCCATGTTTTTAGCATATGCTTCAGGTTGTTCGTCTTTATAGTAAGTAGTAACCACGTTCCTAATTTCCATATGTGCTGTATCCTTGGTATTGTACGATACCTTAAGTGCTTCCATTGCCGCCATTTTTATATATGGAATGTTAGCTGGAATAAAACCAGAAACAATTGCATTATCAATAAAATTGGGTGCCGATAAATACTTGTGCGAAGGCCGGTTGTGACAGTCCATACAATCCATGGTTCTGTGTTCCAGCGAATCCATCGCTTTTTTATCAATCGGGTTTTCCTCGTCAATAAATATTTTCACTTTTCCGGTTTTCAAGTCTGTTAGTTTCACCCAGGGTATGCTTTCCCTGTCACGGGTGCCGGCAATATATTCNNTGTGGACCTATTTTCATGAGCAGGGAAGTGTTCCATTCGGTGTTAGCCGAATCGGTAAGGTATGAGCGCAGGTTACGGAGTTTTTGCGAGTAAAATTTTTCGGGCCAGTGGCAGCGTTCGCAGGTTTCGCTGGCCGGACGCAGGTTATGCAGTGGCGTTTCGATAGGGGTGGAGTATTTTTTAAAAATTACGGAATACACCTGGTATAATCCCGAAAGCTTCGATTTAACATACCATCCTGCTCCTTCTCCAACATGGCATTCAACACAGGCAACGTTGGCATGCGACGAATGCTGGTATGCTGTATATTCAGGCTCCATAACCTTATGGCAAAGTTCACCGCAGAACTTTACCGATTCAGTGTAATGGAATGCCTGGTAACTTCCCATGGCTGTAGCAACCAACAGAACAAGCGTGATAATTGAGATTCGTACCACAGTGGTCCGCGTAATTTTGCTGTTCATGTCCAGGATGGGCCAGCGCTGATCCACTGATTCCTGTCCTTTTGATTTTCTTCTTTTATAAAGTATCCCGATGGGAATCATTATTAGTCCCACTACCAGGAAGGCTGGCGAAACAATAAATGTAAACAATCCCATGTAAGGATTGGTACCTGATGAAATTAATGTGTAAAGTACAAGTAATATGATAACTACCAGGCTGTTGATAGCCAGCAGAAAGCCTGAAATGGTTATCCAATTGTAGGCAGATTTTGGCATTTTCATAGCAACGAAGTATTAGTTACTGTTATGTTATTTATATAATTAGGTATTTCTATATTTAACAAATGTAAGTATTTAAATAACAATTTTCCACTGATAACCTAATTTATATATAGTCTTAATAATTACAATATCATCCCTGACTATTGCGATTAACTGCAACTCCCTTAATGTATTATTTTTAAGGGATTGTGTCGCTCTGCACTATGTTTTAAACAGACTTTCTGCTATCTGCAATTTCCTTTTATTCACGTTTATAATGCTGTAAAAAGATGTAGTTCAGTAAAGAAATTTTCCAGTTATAGCAATTCAAAAAGTTATAGCAAAAAAAAAGTGACCCTGTCGGATCACTTTATAAGTTTCAATTTAATGTTTAGAGGCCTTTAATGTAATTTACAAGCGCCCACCTGTCGGCTTCGTCTAAAATTTTCTTTTCAAAATTAGGCATTTCATCACGGCCAACAATGGATTGGTAGTAAATATCGCCATCAGCCTGTGCCTTGAATTTTTTATCGGCAAAAGAAGGAACTACGGTTTTGAGCGAAGCTGATTTGGGGCCATCACCCATACCTTTCGTACCATGGCACGATTTACAATGCTTGGCAAAAAGATCCTTACCAACAGTGTTAATTGTCGGATCTCCTGCCTTAACGGTACTTTTCATTGATTTGTACTTAGCCGGCACCGTCCAGGGGCCACCTGCTTTTTGCGCCATTGCCATGTTTGCCGAAATAAAAATCAGCGTTACAACCATAAGTGCGGCAAATCGAAGTTTAGTTTTCATAATTTTTTAAGTTTAGTTTATGACATTATCCGGTATAAAATTTTAGTACTGTAAAGTTATAAATTATTTTATTACATCGGTTACAAATAGGTATATAAATAGATAGATATATCATTCACAAAAAAAACAGACAAATATTTTGAATGTGCCTGCTTTTTTTGTGCTAAAGAAGCTATAAATCAGTGAGTTTCGTGGAAACCATTGATCATGCTTTTGAAATTACTTACAAAGGTAGCACCGATTGTACAGAAGTAAACGTGCACAAACATGAAGAATGACACGAAAAAGCCGATAATTACGTGAATAAAATCATTCACTTTCAGGCCGCTGCCTCCGAAGAATTTAGTTAAAACCAGTTCGGGGTACAGCAGAGCCCAGCCGGTTATAATTACTATCGGAACCAGGAAAAACATGGCAGCCACATATGTAAACTGCTGCAGGGGGTTGAATTTGCTGTCCTTAGTAACAGGGAACGGGGTAGGTTCGTGTTTGAAAATTCCGAACGTGTAGTAAGTAAATTGTTTGATGATCCTTCCGGTTAAACCTTTCAGGGTGATTTTGTAATGTTTGCCATTTGGGGTAACAATAGTACCTGCCAGGAAGAAAAGGTAATTCAGTGTGAGGATCATTCCGCTGATATTATGCATTTTAACAGCGATATCGAAACGGATAAAAGGGTTGTCAGGATTGGTAAACTGCATGCTTACTCCTGTAATTATAAGTAGTATGATCAATATCGCATTCAGTGCATGCCATAACCTGATCCAAACGGGGTACAAATAAATTTTTTCCGACATTATTTTTTACGTTTTATGATTCGTAATGTTGCATGAACTGCAATACCAGCTACAACGCAGCTAAACATGATAATACTGAGTAAACCCAGGTAATAATTCCGGTTAGCACCAATCACGTAGCCTTCGTTCATAATTACTCCATTATAAAAACCGGCTTTGCTCCGGCCTTCTTTCACTTTGTATTTATAAAGTGTAGCCATTAAAATGGAATTGGTTGAATGACATTCAACACACCTGCGAACAGCTTTTGCTTTAGGCTGAATGTTGTGGGCCACAAGAATGGAATCGTTTGCCCTTGCATGGCATTCAATACACCTTACGCTTTTGAAATGCAGTGCCTGGTTGGGCAGCCACTGGTGTTTTTGAATGATATTCGGATTCACCTTATCGGTGAGCATCTGGTATTTGGTTATATCTGCATGGCAGTTCAGGCATATAGCGTTATCATAGGCAACTATATCCTTTATTTTTTCTTCCGAACGGGTTGTGATTTTATAGGTATGCGGGTTGTGGCACATCCAGCAGTTAAAATCATCGCCATGTTTGGTAGCGTGAACGCTGGCCTGGTATTCGGTTTCTATTTGTTCGAATTTGAACTTGGCATATTTTTCATCACCTCCGTGGCAATCAATACAGGCGTATTTTGATTCCATACGCAGGCGGCCCGGGTGCGGGAATGTGTCATAATCTTCCGAATGACAATCGGTACATTTGAAATTCCGGTGGTTCGATTCGGCGAATTGTGCACGGTTAATGATTGTTTCAAGATACATTCTTTTGGTAACCTCTGCGCCGGATTCAGAGTTAATGTATTTGTATTTTGACTGGCCGTGGCATTTCAGACATTTCTCGTTGAATTCAGCATTTTTGGCTTTTACATCATTTTGAGCCTTCACGTTAAAAGGCATTATAAAAGCTACTAATACTATCAGCAACAGATGTAAAGTAGATTTCAACATACAGTTTCTATAAGGTGATGTTATTGGGTAGAAATTAACAAGTGTAATTTGCAGGCAAAAAAAAAGGAAAAGGGTGTTCTGCTTTAAGCAGGAGCACCCTTTTCAGTAATGAAATTATTTCTTCATGGTACGTATGTAGCCGATTACAGCCCACCTGTCAGCTTCGTCAAGAATTTTCTTTTCGAAGTTTGGCATTTCATCGCGGCCAACAAATGACATGTAGTAAAGTTCGCCATCAGTTTGAGCCTGGAATTTTGCAGCTGAAAAATCGCCGGTACTGGTTTTCAGACTAGCAGCTTTTGGGCCGTCGCCTAAACCTTTTGATCCGTGGCACGATTTGCAATGTTTGTTGTAGGTTTCTTTTCCAACGGTGTTGATGGAAGCATCACCAGCTTTAATAGTGCTCTTTTTAGCTTTGTAGTTTGCAGGGATCGTCCAGGGCCCGCCGGCTTTTTGAGCCATAGAAATGTTGGCTGTTACGAAAAGGATTGCTGTGAAGATAAAAGCAGCAAGTTTGATTGATGTTTTCATTGTTTTATTTTGTTTAAGTTGTTTATGTTGTGTTTGCAAATATTATTCCAAAAGGAATTTCTTGTACATTAAAAGTTCCAGAGGCGGGTGAGGTTAAACCCGATCAGGAATCCACCTTTTTTGAAGAAGTCCTTGTCGTTCCACATGATATCTTCCTGTGGCAGAATTCCCTGGGCCGATTGCAGGTAAATCTGGAAAGCATGGGTACTTGTTGAGATCTCAAAACCTACCGAAAGATTAGGTTTGTCGTAGATAATGGTGTTTGCATCTGCATCTTTCTTATAGTCTTTCAGGCTTTCGATATCGAGCGGGAAATCACCGGCAACAATAAAAGCGCCCTGTGGTGAAAATTTATACCTTCCTAAGAATGATAAAGCTACGCGGTCGTGGTTGTAAACCGAGTCAACACAATTGTAATGCGTAAACGAACCGCCTACCTGCAGTGATAAATTGTCGTTGAACCTGCGCGATACATTCAGCTGGCCAAAGTACGACATACGGTTTGAGAATTTGTAATTTGGAGCTCCCTGGCTCTGATCCCAAAGTGCTTTATCGCCGCCTTCAATACCTGCTACTCCGTAAAGCATTACTGTTACGGGGATGCTGTTCGAGCGGGTTTGCTCCAATACGCGGTATTTAACCTGTAAATCCTGGATTCTTTTGTTTTTAGTGGTTCCTATTCCAACCGTAAGGTTATCGAGGAAACTGTAATTTAAGCCTACACGGATATTGGAAGCGCCCCATATACCAAAAAAGTTATCTGCACCATCAATATATCCGAACCTGTGCTGGAGGATAAATTCGAGGGTTTTTGATGGCTGTAGGGTGGTGGTAGCTGCGTCGAACATTAAGCCGCTTTCGAAAGCCGGGCGAACAGGGCGTTCCTTAGGTTCTTCCTGAACCGTAGTGTCCTGGGTTGCTTCTTCCTGGGCAAAGAGTGTAGTTTGAAATGCAAGAAGCGAAAACAGTGTCAATGCACTGATTTTAAGTATCCTATATATCTGTTTCATTATGTGTTGTTTTACTGATTATAATTCAACTTAATTGTTTTTTGCGCCTGCATAAATCCAGCGGTATACCAGATCGAGTTCAGCTTCTGATGTGTATGAAGCCATTACTCCGCCAGGTTTACACACATTGTATAATTCGCTTGCAGAAGGATTGCCGGCAACAACAAATGCAGGAACCAACTCCGAATACGAAACC
>DGQJ01000311.1 GCA_002389705.1 Bacteroidales bacterium UBA4417 | reverse complement strand
TTAAATTCGGCAATCAGAACAATGCCATTTAACACAGCCACACCAAACAATGCGATAAATCCAACGCCGGCCGATATGGAGAAATTCATCCCGCGCAGCCAAAGGGCAAACACGCCGCCGATGGCAGCCATAGGAACCGCTGAAAAAATAAGAAGCGCCTGTTTTACGGAATGGAATGAGAAATAAAGCAGCACAAAAATGAGCAGCAGGGCAACAGGAACCGCAATGGAAAGCCTGGCTTTAGCAGCTGCCAGGTTCTGAAACTGACCACCGTACGAAATGTAGTAGCCTGTCGGCAGCTGGACCTGTTTATCAATTTTTGCGGTAACTTCCTTTATAACGCTTTGTACATCGCGGTTGCGGTTATTAAATCCGACGGTGATCCTGCGTTTGGTATCCTCGCGCGAAACCTGGGCCGGCCCCGATTTTATTTCAACAGTGGCCAGCTGTTCAAAAGGAATCTGTCCGCCGTTGGGTAAAGCCACCGAAAGATTTTTTACATCGTCGAGGTTCTGGCGGTAGTCTTCGTCGAGGCGGATAACCATGCCAAAACGTTTTTCGCCATCGTACACCACGCCGGCCTGGCTGCCGGCAAAGGCAGACCGCAGTACGCGGTTCACTTCTTCCACCGAAATGCCATATTGCGCCAGCCTTTCGCGGTTATAGGTAACCTG
Organism: Bacteroidales bacterium UBA4417; assembly: GCA_002389705.1. GTDB lineage: Bacteria > Bacteroidota > Bacteroidia > Bacteroidales > UBA4417 > UBA4417. The sequence continues at coordinate 11,544 of DGQJ01000311.1, read as the reverse complement.
CACCTGGGCCAGTCCCGTAACTTTCTCCACATTCAGATCTTCAACGCCTGCGGTTCCTTGTATGATTTTTTCTACTTCTGCTGCCTTTTCGGAAAGCACGTTCAGGTCGTCGCCAAATATTTTCACGGCTATATCCTGTTTCGAACCCGAGAGCAATTCGTTAAAACGCATTTGTATCGGCTGCTGAAATTCAAATTTCACCCCTGCCAGCACCACCAGTTTTTCCTCCATCTTTTCTACCAGTTCTTCGCGGGTCTTGGCGCTGGTCCATTCGCTTTTATCTTTCAGAGTTATAATATAATCGCCGGTTTCCATCGGGGTGGGATCGGTAGGAATTTCGCCGGCGCCGATTTTGCAAACGGTATGTTTCACTTCGGGGAAATTCTCCAGCAGTATTTTATTAGCTTTCTGAACCATTTCGACGGTATTACTCAGCGAGCCCCCCTGAAGGGTTATAACGCCTGCTGCCAGGTCGCCTTCCTCCAGCTGGGGAATAAATTCTCCGCCCAGGCGCATAAACTGTACCAGGCTGAATACGAACAATAAGATGGCTGTTACCGAAACCAAGAACTTGTGCTGCAAGGCATAGCGGATAACTGGTGTAAAAGCCTTGTGAATGCCATCCATCAGTCGGTCGGAGATGTTGCGTTTGTGTTCGGTATTTTTGCTGAGGAACAATGCCGAAGCCACTGGTACATAGGTAAGCGACAAAATGGCCGCACCCAGCAGGGCAAAAGCAACTACTTCGGCCATAGGCCTGAACATCTTACCTTCGATGCCTACCAGCGCCATGATGGGAATATATACAATGAGGATAATCACCTGCCCGAAAGTGGCCGAACTCATCATCCGTTTAGCCGACTGGAACACATTCTCATCCATCTGCACCTGGGTAAGCCTGGAGATGCCCGAATGGTGATGTTTGCTTTGCGAGATGCGGTGAACCACGCTTTCGACAATAATAACGGCACCATCCACAATCAGCCCGAAATCGATGGCGCCCAGGCTCATCAGGTTACCCGAAACGCCAAAAAGGTTCATCAGCGAAATGGCAAAAAGCATGGAAAGCGGGATTACCGACGCCACGATTAACCCGGCACGCAGGTTGCCCAGCAGCAATACCAGGATAAAAATTACGATAAGTGCTCCTTCGAGTAAGTTGCGCGAAACAGTTCCTATAGCCCGGCCCACCAGTTCGGAGCGGTTCAGGTAGGGTTCAATTTTAACGCCCCNNCCTTTGAGCATCATTACCACGCCACCCACGGCTTCGGTGGTATCGACCACCAGGGCCCCGTAGCGGGTGGCATTGCCGAAACGCACGGTTGCCACATCGCGGATCAGCACCGGAATGCCTGAAGGACTGCTTTTTACCACAATCTTTTCAATATCGTCGAGTGTTTTTACCAGACCGATACCCCGGATAAAATACGCGGTTGGTTTTTTATCGATGTAGGCGCTGCCTGTGTTTTCATTATTTTTCTGCAGGGCATCGAAAATATCAGTAAGCGTAAGGTTCATCCCGCGGAGGCGCTCAGGATTTACCGCGATCTCGTATTGTTTCACAAACCCGCCGTAGCTGTTTATGTCGGCCACGCCGGGCGTTCCGAGCATTTCGCGGCGTACCACCCAGTCCTGCAACGAGCGCAGTTCCATCAGTGAGTATTTGCTTTCGAAGCCCTTTTCCACCGCCAGCCGGTACTGATATATTTCGCCCAGACCTGTCGAAATGGGAGCGAGCTCTATTTTTGCCATGCCTTCCGGGATGTTTTCTTCGGCTTCGCGCAGGCGCTCGCCCAATTGCTGCCGGGCCCAGTACACATCCACATCATCTTTAAATACTACGGTAATAACGCTCAGCCCGAGGCGAGAAATAGAGCGTAATTCAATAATATCGGGTATGCTGGCTACTGCTACTTCAATGGGCGCAGTAATAAAACTCTCTACTTCCTGCACTGCCAGCGAAGGAGCGATAGAGATGACCTGCACCTGGTTGTTGGTAATATCGGGAATGGCATCAATGGGCAGGCGGGTGAGGGAATAGGTGCCCCAGCCGATTAATGCTGCAATAAATAACCCGACAATGAATTTGTTTTTTATCGAAAGATAAATGATTCGTTCAATCATAATTACTGCCTGAAAAAGTGAATACTAAACATAGCCGGATAGCCTGCATCATAAAAAAGCAGGAACCGGGCAACTGATTAACGTAAAGTATTATGCTATTTTAGGCGGTTGCCAGATGGCGGTTACAGGGCCGTGATATGAGCCTGTAGCATAAAAAGAATATTGTTTTTCGATAAAGGCAAAGCTGTTGAGCTGTACCTGGAAATCCTGGAAAATGACTGATGTGGCACAGCAGTTACAGGTGCAGAACGGTGAACAGTGGTCGCCTTCGCCCTGATGATGATCCTGGTGGCTTTGCTGCGCAGATTCAAAAGAGGTAATCTGTACATCAACGCAGGGAACAGCGGTGAGTACAAGCACGTAAAGGGATAATATGAAGGCTAAATATCGCATCCTGTAAACAGGGTGTAAAAGTAGTATAAAGTTGCGAATATGCAAGCGTCGGTTCAAATCACTTTGATCAGGGAAAAAATAACAGCTGAAGATAGTTTCAGGGAAAAACACCATAAAGGAAGGTAGATTTTATCTTTATAATTTCTTTATATCTGCCCGCTGAATCCACATAAATCACTTATGGATACCGATGCAATTTTGCATCATCAAAATTTATAGCATTATGGTCACATCTCTTGTAATAATAACCCAACACGCAAATAATGCAGCAGGTTATGCCTTCGGGGCAGTAATTGCCCTGTTAATTTTCGGATACCTTCTGTATTCGCTAGTTAAACCCGAAAAATTCTGAACTTTTGACATACAATGGAAAACTTTGTAGTCTCATTGGAGTTTCTGGGTGGTTTGGCCTGCCTTTTTGCAGTCGGACACCTGGTAGGGCATCTGCTTAAATTGGACAAGTTCTACTACAATGATACAAAAGACAATAAAGAAATCCATCAAAAATCCGCACATTTATGAAAAGCAGACTCAAATTATTGGGAACGGTTTTAGGTACGATCACAATTTTACTGATTCCTTTCGTTTCGAAATCTCAAAAAGCTGGTTCAGATTCACATTTTAAAATTTCAGCTGATCTGGTAAGTTCTTATGTATGGAGAGACTCACTGTCAACCTCAAGTCCCACGCCTAATTTACAGCCCACTTTAGCTTTTACACAAGCCAATTTTGAAATTGGTGTTTGGGGATCGACTGATTTTACAGGAAGTTACAAAGAACTTGATACTTACCTGTCATATACAGCCGGGCAATTCAAATTTACATTTACTGATTACAACTGGAATTTTGATAAATCTGATTATTTCGATTACACGAATAGCGAAACCAGTCATCGGCTCGAAGGTTCAATAGGGTATGCAGGTTCTGAGAAATTACCAATAAGTGTTACATGGAACACTATGTTTTACGGATTTGATAAGCAAGCAGAAGATACAACCAAACAGGCATTTTCAACTTATATTGAACCGGGATATACAAGGGGAATCGCTACTGTGTTTTTTGGATTTACTCCCTGGACCGGATTATATAATAATTATGGTGTAACCAATTTTAATCCAGAAGCCGGGAAAAAGTCTTTCTCTGTGGAACCAGTGTAACTAAGGCAGTGAAAATTACTGATTCATTTTCGTTACCGGTAAAGGCTGCATTAATAGTAAATCCTTCGGCTACATACTCCCGTGGCGATTTTGTTTCACTGGTAATCGGGATAACATTATAGTAAATAGTGGTAAACCGAAAAATTCATGTCGCGATACAAAAGTTGTTTTAATGTTCATAAAAGATCAACCAGATGATAGATGATTATGATGTTGCAATAGTGGCGTTTTTCGCAATTCTCTTATTGCTTTACGTGGTTTTATCGCCATCAAAAACAAAAAAAAATAGAATATGGAAATAGGATTGGTCGTATTCCGTCAGGGGACTCCTGGTGGCTAATCTTAAATTCCTGTTATAATTAAAGGTAAATAACTTCACTTAATGAATAAATTTTAAAAGAGATACTATGACAATACAGGATTTTCTGCAGATTGCTCTTTTTATTGCCTTATTGATAGGGCTTACACCCATTATGGGCAATTTTATGAGCAAGGTATTTAACGGGGAAAAACATTTTATGTTACCCGTTTTAGGCTGGCTCGAAAGGCTGACATATAAATTCATCAGGATTAATCCTGATGAAGAAACCAATTGGAAATCATACACGTTCGGGTTGCTGGCTTTTAACCTGGCGGGATTCTTGTTTTTATTCCTGATACAGGTCTTCCAGGCTTATCTGCCCTTGAATCCTGCTAATCTTACCAATGTTTCGTGGCATTCAGCCTTTAACACAGCTGTAAGTTTTATGACCAATACTAACTGGCAGGGATATGCCGGTGAGACAACTATGAGCTATTTTGTTCAAATGATCGGGCTTGCCGTTCAGAATTTTGTAAGTGCAGCAACCGGAATAGCCGTGGTAATTGCGCTGATACGGGGTATCTCCCGGAAAAGTACGGATAAAATCGGTAATTTCTGGACCGATCTTACGCGCGCCACTCTTTATATCCTTTTACCACTTTCAATCCTGTTTGCTGTTGTTCTGGTAAGCCAGGGCGTTGTGCAGAATTTCAATTCCTATGAAACTGTACAAACTTTACAAGGTACTCAGCAGGTTCTCCCGATGGGTCCCGCAGCTTCACAGATTGCAATCAAACAGTTGGGCACCAACGGAGGCGGATTTTTTAACGCCAATGCCGCCCATCCCTTCGAAAATCCTACTCCTTTCAGTAATTTTCTTCAAATACTGGCCATATTCATTATTCCTGCAGGATTAACCTATACCTATGGCAGGTTTGTGAAATCCAGCCGGCAGGGTTGGACTATTTTTGCGGCGATGATGATTTTATTCCTGGCAGGATTAGGTATTTCATTGTATGCGGAATATTCTGCTAATCCAATTTTCGGTAACCTGCCCTTAATGGAAGGCAAAGAAACCCGATTCGGAATCACCAACAGCGTTCTATTTTCAGTAGTTACCACCGATGCTTCCTGCGGAGCAGTAAATGCGATGCACGACAGCCTTTCACCATTTTCAGGCATGGTTGCCATGATCAATATGATGCTGGGCGAAATTATTTTCGGAGGAGTTGGAGCGGGGCTTTACGGAATGGTTGTGTTTATAATCCTGACTGTATTTATTGCCGGGCTTATGGTTGGACGAACCCCTGAATACCTGGGCAAGAAAATAGAAGCTTTCGAAGTTAAGATGGCCATCATCGCTAACCTGTCAACCAGTTTTGTGATTCTTGTTTTCACAGCATGGGCCTCGGTGAGTAGTTACGGATTATCAAGTTTGAATAATGCCGGACCACACGGTTTTTCCGAAATTCTTTATGCTTATTCGTCAGCAGCCGGAAACAATGGCAGTGCCTTTGCAGGACTTAATGCAAACACATTGTTTTACAATCTGACACTTGGTATTGGGATGCTGATAGGCCGTTTTGGTGTAATTATTCCGATATTGGCAATCGCCGGAAGCCTGGCATCGAAGAAAACCACCCCTCCATCTTTAGGTACATTCCGCACGGATAACTGGTTGTTTATTGGTTTACTGATTTCAGTAATCCTGATTGTGGGAGGATTAACCTATTTCCCGGCTTTATCGCTTGGTCCTGTTGTGGAGCATTTTCTGATGAATAGTGCGATAACATTCTGACAAGAATAATCTGAAAATTTGAAAATGTTATTATTTAGCACAATACTCCCCTTCAGATGATCTTCAAATCTTCAAATTCCCAAATCTTCAAATCCGAACATGTTTAAATAAAAAAAATCATGAGTACAAAACATAAAACCAGTCTTTTCAATAAAAAGATAGTATTACAGGCCGCAGCGGATAGCATAAATAAATTAAACCCTGTATCACTGATAAAAAATCCGGTTATTTTTATCGTCGGCATCGGTGCGGTACTTACTACATTTGTTGTATTTGCAGGTATTTTCCAACAAGCTTTTTCCTCATTTAACCTGCAAATAGCAATTTGGTTATGGTTCACAGTATTGTTTGCCAATTTTTCGGAAGCTATCGCCGAAGGAAGGGGCAAAGCACAAGCCGACACATTACGTAAAAACCGCACCCAGACTAAAGCCCGAAAACTCGAAGGCAAACAGGAATTTTCCATTTTTGCAACCGAACTTAAAAAAGGAGATATAGTTGTTTGTGAGACCGGCGATGTAATACCTTCCGATGGCGAAGTTATTGAAGGCGTTGCAAGTGTTGACGAATCGGCTATTACTGGCGAATCTGCCCCGGTTATTAGGGAAAGCGGGGGCGACCGTTCAGCTGTTACCGGAGGAACCAAGGTTATCAGCGACCGAATTTTAGTACAAATTACAAGCGAACCTGGCAATACGTTTATCGACCGTATGATTTCTTTGGTAGAAGGGGCAAAACGTCAGAAAACACCAAATGAAATAGCTCTTTCTATCTTGCTTTCAGGATTATCAATAATATTTCTTTTGGCAGTAGTAACCCTTCCGGCATTTTTTCACTATGGACTAACTGCATCAGGACTGTCTTTAACTCAAAATTTGAGCCTTCCGGTGTTAATTGCTTTGCTGGTATGTTTAATTCCTACTACAATTGGAGGACTGTTAAGTGCTATTGGAATAAGTGGTATGGACAGACTTTTGCAACGCAATGTTATTGCTACAAGTGGCAGGGCTATTGAAGCCGCTGGAGATGTTGATGTACTTTTGCTTGATAAAACCGGAACAATAACCCTGGGCAACCGCATGGCAACCGATTTTATACCTGCCGAAAATGTGAGCATTGAAAAACTTGCCGATGCAGCTCAACTCTCATCATTATCGGACGAAACGCCTGAGGGACGTTCCATAGTAATACTTGCAAAAGAAAAATTTAATATTCGCGGCAGAGAAGTCCATGAAATGAACGCCGTGTTCATACCTTTCACTGCTCAATCCCGCATGAGTGGAGTGGATTTAAAAACAGAAGGAGGTCATGTACAACAGATTAGAAAAGGTTCTTCGGAAGCCATAAAAACATTTATTCTCAATAACAATGGTTTTTACCCTCAAAAAATTCAGGAAATTGTTTCTGAATTAGCACAGCAGGGGGCTACACCCCTTGTTGTTGCAGAAGATAATAAGGTATTGGGTGTAATTCATTTAAAAGACATTGTAAAAGGAGGCATTAAACAACGTTTTGCGGAACTGCGTAAAATGGGGATTAAAACAGTGATGATTACAGGCGATAATTCCTTAACTGCTGCGGCTATTGCAGCCGAAGCCGGAGTTGATGATTTTATGGCAGAAGCCAAACCCGAAGATAAACTTCGCCGAATACGTGAAGAACAGGCAAACGGACATTTAGTTGGTATGATTGGCGATGGTACCAATGATGCTCCGGCACTTGCTCAGGCCGATATTGGTATAGCGATGAACTCAGGCACACAGGCGGCCCGCGAAGCCGGAAATATGGTTGACCTCGACAGCAACCCCACCAAATTAATTGAGGTGGTAGAAGTAGGCAAGCAATTACTTATGACACGCGGAGCACTTACCACTTTTAGCATTGCGAACGATGTAGCCAAATACTTTGCCATCATTCCGGCTATTGCAATTTCGCTTTATTCAGGAAAAACGGGAATTGGTCCACTCTCTGCGCTTAATATCATGAATCTTGGCTCACCACAAAGTGCCATCCTCAGTGCTGTAGTCTTTAATGCGCTCATAATTATGCTTTTAGTTCCACTGGCATTAAAAGGTGTCCGCTATCGCCCTGTTTCTGCTAACCAGGCTTTAATGCGAAATTTGCTGATTTTCGGATTAGGTGGATTAATTGCGCCTTTCGCCGGGATTAAAATTATTGACATTTTGATCAACCTTTAAAGAATAATAAAATGAAAACACTAATCATATCGTTAAAAATCTTCCTGTTCTTTACCGTTTTAACCGGAGTTCTTTACCCGCTTTTTGTTACCGGAATTGCACAGGTTGTATTCCCTGCCAAAGCTAACGGCAGTTTGCTGATTAATGACAATAAAAAAATCGGAAGTGAACTTATCGGGCAACAATTCGACAGTACGATATATTTTTCCTCCCGTCCCTCCGCAATTTCATATAATCCTTTGCCTTCGGGTGGTTCAAATTACGGTTTGACCAATTCAAAATTGAAACAGCAGGTTATTGAGCGTAAACAGCATTTCATTAAGTTTAATCAATTGGACAGTTTATCTCAAATTCCGGCTGAAATGCTTTTTGCATCGGCAAGCGGTCTCGACCCTCATATTTCCAAACAGTCGGCTTTGTTGCAGGTAAACCGAATTGCAACAGCCCGAAATTTTAATGTCGCTCAAAAGCAACAGCTTATTGCCTGTGTAAACCGTTTAACAGAGAAGCCTCAAATTTTAGTTTTGGGTGAAGAAAGAGTAAATGTTTTATTGCTTAATTTAGAGCTGGATAAAATCAGATGAACCATTTCGACCATAGCCGTCCAAATCCCGATGACCTGCTGGCTTCATTGATTAATGAAGAAGAGAAAGGAAAGCGGGGAAAACTGAAAATTTTTTTCGGCATGTGTGCAGGTGTAGGCAAAACATACACCATGTTGCAGACTGCCCAGGCTGAAAAATCGAAGGGGAATGAAATCATAATTGGTTACATCGAGACCCATAACCGGAAAGAAACAGCAGAACTGGTTGAAGGTTTCGAGTTAATTCCCCGGAAAACCTACACATACAAGTCTACTGTAGTTCAGGAAATGGATCTGGATGCAATACTTGAACGCAATCCCCAGATTGTTCTGGTGGATGAACTGGCACACACCAATGCTCCCGGAAGCAGGCACACCAAGAGGTACCAGGATGTTCAGGAATTGCTCGAAAACGGCATCAATGTATTTACAACCTTAAACGTTCAGCACCTCGAGAGCCGATCCGAAACCGTGACCCAGATTACCGGAATTGCAGTTAGGGAGACGTTACCCGATGAAATATTTGAAAGTGCCGATGAGGTCGAATTAATTGACCTCACTCCTGAAGAACTGTTGCAGCGCCTGGCTGACGGGAAAGTGTATGCGCCCGAAAATTCGAAAAATGCTGTTGAAAACTTTTTCAGAAGAGGAAACATCACTGCACTCCGGGAAATGGCTTTGCGCATTGTAGCCGACAGGGTTGATAAGCAACTGCACGATTATATGCAGCACAAGCGCATTCGCGGTCCCTGGAAATCAGGTCTGCACCTGCTTGTTGCTATCGACTACCGCCAGCAATCGACCCGCTTGCTACGATGGGCCAAAAACCTGTCGTATTCCATGGGAGCCCAGATTCAGGCTTTATATGTTGAAGCATCGCATAAGCTTACGGATAAAGAACGAGAGCAGCTTGACAAAAACATTAAGCTGGCAAAACAACTGGGGATTCAAATTCGTATAACTACCAACGACAATATAGTACGTGCTATAGTTGAGTTTGCGCAAAAGGAGAATGTAACGCACATACTGGTAGCCAAACCACGTGTACGTAACCTTTACTCCATGTTCAGGCTGGGCAATTTTGTGAACAGGCTGATCAGGTACTCCGGTAATATTGATGTGTACATTCTGGGAGCTGATAAACAGGCAAAAGATAATTTTGGGAAAAAAGTAGTTCTGCCTTCATTTACATCCGGATACAAGCAATACTTTGCTGTAAGTTCGATGGTTGTTTTAATCTCTTTTTTGTGTTATTTGGTTAATGATTTAATTGGTTACCAGGCCGTTTCGTTTGCCTTGTTGTTTCTTGTATCCGTGTTGGCTATATTTTTTGGTACAGGACCTATACTTTTAGCTTCTGTGCTTAGTGCCCTGATATGGGACATGTTTTTTATACCGCCACAGTTTACACTGCACGTCGAAAATCCTTTGGATGTGCTTATGCTCGTTATGTTTTTTATCATTGCCCTGCTGAACGGGATTTTGACTTCACGCGTGCGCCGACAGGAGTATAAAATCAGGATACGTGAAGAAAGGACAAATGCTCTTTATCAACTCACCAGGGATCTTTCTGTTATTTCAGGTATAGAAGAAGTTACAAAGGTGGCCACCAAATACATTCAAAAATATTTTAAGCTCGACGCGTTTATTTTTCTTCATAATGATCAGGGCTTACTTCAACCCCTGGCCGAGGGAAATCTGGAAAGTAACTTTACCGAAAATGATCTGAGTATAGCCAACTGGGTATTTAAAAACTCCATAAAAGCAGGAAAATATACGGATACGCTGCCTTCGAGCGATTTTACATTTTCGCCTATGATGGGAAATAACAGCACGATTGGAGTAATAGCTTTCAGGCAGATAGGAGTGTTTACGCATGGCGAGGAACTTTTTTGGGAGGCCTGTCTGTCGCAGATTACAGGAAAATTTGAACGCGAGATTTTGCGCGATGCTGCAAAAAGAACATACATCATCAGCGAATCGGAAAAATTATACAAAATCCTTTTTAACTCCCTTTCGCACGAACTCCGCATTCCGGTAGCCACTATATTAGGCGCTTCGGATACTTTGCTGGCACAGGAATATCCCGAAGAAACCAGGAAAAAACTTTATTTTGAAATTAACACTGCTTCAATCCGGCTCAACAGGCTTATTGAAAATCTGCTGAATATGTCGAGGCTCGAATCAGGCCTGATTACCCCGCGGCTTGATTGGTGTGATATACACGATCTGGCAAACAGGGTAGCTGATTCATTGCTTACCGAATTAAAGCCGTTTAAACTTTCCATCATCATCCCATCGAACATGCCGATGGTAAATATTGATTTCGGCCTGATGGAGCAGGTGTTGCACAACCTGTTGCTGAATGCCACCCAACATTCGCCTGCAGGCAGCCGGATCAGGCTTAAGTTTTTTTACGATAATGGTTTTCTCACCATTCAGGTTATGGATCGCGGCGAGGGATTTTCTGCTGACGATATAAACTCCGTTTTTAATAAATTTTACCGGGGCAAACAAGCAAAAGCGGGTGGCACAGGATTAGGTTTATCGATTGTAAAAGGTTTCGTTGAAGCCCATAGAGGTACAGTAACTGTCGAAAACCGGCAGAATGGGGGCGCTTTGTTTACCATCAATGTACCGGTGGAAATATCTGATCTCAATTCATTAAATAAAACACAGGTGTAAATGAATGTAAAAGATAACATCCTGATTATTGACGATGAAATACAGATTCGCAGGTTGCTCGAAATTACACTTTCGGCCAACGGTTATAAAATTACAGAAGCCTCTACAGGCAAGGAAGGCATTGCCCTGGCAGCATCGCAGCAGCCCGGTTTGATTATCCTCGATTTAGGATTACCGGATATTGATGGCCTCGATGTATTGCACATGCTCCGCGAATGGTACCAAAACCCCATCATTATACTTTCGGTACGCAATTCAGAAGACGATATTGTGAAAGCCCTCGATAACGGCGCAAACGATTATCT
>DGQJ01000199.1:7731-7957 GCA_002389705.1 Bacteroidales bacterium UBA4417 | reverse complement strand
GGCAAGGATATTTACCGTGCCGTTTGGTCCGTCTTCGATTAGGGCGGGGCCGTTATCATCATTAGCTACAGGCGGATCATTTACCGGGGTAACTACAAAAGTAATATTTGCAGGGTCGCATAATCCATTTGGATCGCACAAGGTGTAAGCGATTACAGCGGTGCCATTGTAATTATTGGCAGGATCGTAGGTTACTATTCCCGTTGCAGTATTCAGCGTCCAAACA
>DGQJ01000199.1:0-7655 GCA_002389705.1 Bacteroidales bacterium UBA4417 | reverse complement strand
TCATTAGCTACAGGCGGACAGTTCGGTTTAGGATTTACTGTTAAGCTTGTAGCTGAAGAAATACATCCGGCTGCACTTTTTGCAGTTACATTATATGCACCTGCCGGAACCAGGCTAAACACCCCGGTTGTGTTGGTATAAGTTGATCCATCAATGCTATAAGTGATCCCAACACCAGTAGGAGCTGTAATAGTAATTACTCCTGAATTAACAGCACAAGAGGGTTGGGTAGTTACACTTGCGGTTGGCGATGCAGGAATAGCATTAACGGTTACTGATGGCGTTGCCACAGAGCTGCACCCGGTTGTAGTATTTGTAAAAATAAATGTTGCTGATCCAGCTGAAATTCCGGTTACAACACCTGCATTGGAAACAGTAGCCACTGCATTATTACTGCTCGACCAAGTACCCCCGGTTGTTGGCGATAGCGTGGTTGTTGCACCAATACATATTGAATTTGATCCGGTGATGCTTACAACTGGCAGTGTATAATTACGCAACTGCACATCATCAGAAGTTGAGCAAGCGCCATTTGTAATCGTCCATCTGTAAACATAAGGCGTTGCAGAGGCAATTGCGCCTGTTAAAGTAGTTGACGGTGAACCGGCACTGGTTATAACCGGGGTATTCGGTCCGCTGATACGGCTCCAGGAACCGGTGCCAAAAATCGGCGAATTACCTGATAATGTAAGTGTCGACTGATTGCAATAGGTTTGGTCAACACCTGCATTGGCTGTTGCATCAACGTTATCAATAATAAATTGCATATTATCGCTTGATACACATAATGGCCCGGTGGCAATTTCCCATTTAAATACATAAGTTCCGGGAATAAGTCCTGACAATGTGCTGTTAAATAAGTTAGGAGAAGTAATAACAGCCGTATTCGGACCGCTCACCTGCGACCAGGTTCCGGTACCCACAACCGGAGCGTTTCCGGCCAGAATTCCGGTTGTCTGGTTGCAGACTCTCTGGTCAGCTCCTGCCAAAGCCATTGTTGGGATATCGCTGATTGTAACCACCTCATCCGATGAGGATGCAGGGCAGTTACCGTTATTTATAGTCCACCTGAAGGTATAACTACCTGCCACCGTTCCCAGCACTGCACTGGTGGGCGATGATGGCGAACTGATTATTACCGGGCTACCGGCAATCTGACTCCATGTACCAGTACCTACAACAGGGGTATTTCCCATCAGATTCAACGATGAGAACAGGCAATTATCGATAGCCGGGGCAGCATTGGAAACTGTAGGTAATTCAGAATTTGAAATCGTTACCTGGTCGGAAGAAGTGCAACTGCCATTAGTTGATGTCCATTGAAAAACATAAGTACCCGGAATCATTCCATTCACAGTGCTGTTTGCAAGTGTTGCATCCGAAAAAGTAACCGCTGGCCCGCTTACCTGCGACCAAAGGCCTGATCCAATAACGATGGTATTGCCTGCAAGTGTGGTTGACCCAACATTACACAGGTTTTGATCTGGCCCGGCATCTGCCAGGGTTGGACTTGAAAAAACCGTCACAGATACGTCATCAGATAAAGGAGTACATATTCCGCTCGACACAGTCCAGCGGAAAACATACGTACCCTGTATTAAGCCTGTTACCGTAGTGTTGTTTAAAATAAGGGAACTAAAAGTTGGCGTATTTGGCCCACTGACCAGCGACCAGTTCCCAACACCGTTTGAGGGTGCCACAGCAGCCATGGTAGTTTCCGAACCGCAAACATTATTTTGGTCAGGTCCGGCATTTGGTGTTAGTATAGAACTGATATTTATTGTAACCCGATCAGCAGTGGCACAGGATCCATTGGTTACCTTCCATTCGTACACATAGGATTGCGAAGTAGCTCCGGTAACCGTAGCTGTTGGTGATGTTGCCGGGGTAAAGGTCGGGGTATTAGTACCCGCTATCCTGGTCCAGCTGGCAGTACCGGGCGATGGTGAATTTGCCGCATTGGTCCATCCTGTTACATTACACAAATTCTGATCGGGGCCTGCATTGGCTGCCGGCGATGGCATTGCCGATATTACTACATTCAGATCATCAGATGTTGAACAACCTGCTGTTGCTATTGAATACCTGAAAGTATATGTTCCAGCCACCAAACCTGAGGCAGTGGCAGTGCTTGGAGTAGTGGTTGTTATAAAGGCTGTATTGGGTGTTGAGCCAACCTGAGTCCATGTTCCACTGGTAGATGCATTCCCGAAAAGATTGACATCGGTTGCAGCACATAAGGCCTGATCGGTTCCTGCATTTGCATTCGGTACAACTTCAATGTTCATATCATCCGTTGAAACAGGGCAGAAAGAACCGTTCGAACTGTTCCATCTGAACGTATATATGCCTGTTGTAAGCCCCGTGACTGTTGTGACAGGAGATGCCGGGTTAGTAATTACCGGAGTATTGGGACCGCTAATAATAGACCAATACCCGGTGCCAGCGGTAATCGTGTTTGCCGCCATGGTGGCAGTTGTGACACCGCATTTAAACTGGTCAGGGCCGGCAGAAGCAATAGTTGGAGGTGTTGAAACACTAATCTGTACATCGTCCTGGCTACTGGCACATGAACTGTTCGAAATGGTCCATCTGAAGCTATAAACCCCGTCGGTTAACCCGGTAACTGTTGAATTGTTAGCCAATGGCGCAGAAATGATTGCACCCCCAATTCCTGAAACCTGGGTCCACCGCCCGGTTCCTGTTGCTGGGACATTCCCATCCAAGGTTACCGTATTACCACAAACGGTTTGATCGATACCTGCATTGGAAGCAGAAACCGGTGCTGATATGGTTACACCCACCGTATCGCGCGAAACGCCGCATGCCCCGTAAGTAATTGTCCATATAAACTGGTACGCACCATCACTAACACCAGTAACGGTGCTGTTAGCTGCGGCAGGGCTGGTAATTGTTCCTGAACCGCCACTTAGTTTTGTCCATGCCCCTGTGCCAGGTGCGGAGTTATTAGCTGCTAGCGTAATTGAGGTTGTTCCGGCAGCAAGGCATTGGTCAGCACCGGCAACAGAAGCAACCGGACCCTGGCTCGATGTTGTAGTTACCAGGCATTGATCAGCCGAACTACCGCAACCGTTGGTAATCGTCCAGGTAAAAGTATAGGATGTTGAAGCCACAAGCCCTGTAACTGTGGTGGTTGGCGAATTAATATTTGAAAAAGTGATGCCGGATGAAGGGCTTACCGTCCATACCCCTGTTTCATTTAAGGCAGGGACATTAGCTGACATGTAAATAGGCGTACCAAAACACTTGAGCAACTGATCAGGACCTGCATTAGAGCTTGTAGGAGGTACTGAAGCGACTCTTACTATCACATCAGCTTGTTTCGAGGGGCAACTTGGCCCTCCCGAAATCAGCCAACGGAAAGTATATGATCCGTTAACAAGTCCCGAAAGCCCTGTATTCGTCAAAAGGGGGTTTGCTATCACAGCGGTATTAGGCCCGCTTATCTGCGACCAACGTCCACTACCAACCGCAGGTGAATTTCCTGCCAGGGTTGTTGAAGTTACATTACATGCCAGCAATTGTCCTGATCCGGCATTTGCCCCGGTGGGCGACTGAGATACTACTACCGTAATATCCTTGAAATCAGTGCCGCATAATGATCCGGTACCTGCAGATTTTTTCAGCCTTATCACATAGGTACCGGGCACAGTAAAACCTGTGAGGTTCATGGGTGATGCCGGGGCATTTACATAGGCAGATGGTATAGTTGGGATTGCCGGGGTTGTGGGTCCGCTGAGTATGCTGTACTGAACAGTGCCTGTACCACTTTGAGTGTATGCAATAGTGGCTGTCGAACTTCCGCAGTTTACCAGGTATGGGCTTGGAGTAGTTATGGTTACCAAAGGTGAGGTTCCATACGAAATGTTTACATTTGATAATGAGCTACAGCCTGTTACGCTGTTTTGAATCGTATATACAAACCTGTATGTACTTGATCCATCAAGTCCGGTAACCGTGGTTGTAGCACTTGCAGGGCTGCCGATAACAGGGCCGGCAGGTCCAATTGTCCTGGTCCATGTTCCGGTTTCGTTGGCAAGTAACGTAGAATTCCCAACCATCACTACAGAGGTTCGTCCATCGCAAAAAGGCATGGTCGGAGCGCCCTGAATGGTTGCCGAAGCTGTGGTTGGCGCACCCACCGGAGCCGGCACGGTTATCTGCATTTCGTCAACTCCGTTTACACAAGGGCCGGTAACTGTCCAACGCAGAATATACGTTCCCTGTATAAGACTGGTAACTGTGGATGTATTGCTGGTTGGAGTAGTTATAACAGGAACATTCGGACCACTTACTACGCTCCATGTACCCTTTTGCCCACCTGTGCCGTTTCCGGCATACGAGGCAGCTAATGTTACGGATGTTGTAGTATTGTAACAGGCATTTGTTATGTTTTGGTCGGGGCCTGCACTTACCAGGGTAACCCCTCCCATTTTAGGAATAATAACTTCATCGAAAGAGCTGCAGCCCGTGGCTGTGTTGGTAATTGTCCAGCGCAATACTGAATTACCCGCTGTGGTTGTATTGATTGTAAAATTCGACGTGGGCGATGATGGGGTAGCTATCGTTAATCCGGTTCCGGAAGTTACCGTCCAGAGACCGGTTTCACCTGCCTGCAATGCATTGCCTGACAGGGCGTACGTTCCAGGGCATAAAGGCGAAAAATCAGCTCCTGCATTGGCAGTTGGCGTGGCACTCACTATCACGTTAACATCATCATATACCAGTGACCCGTCAAGACAGGTTGTTGATATGCGGAATTTATAATTATTTCCGCTTATAAGCGATGTAACTGTGGTTGTAAGTGCACCCGGATTAGTAATAACGGCTGATGGCCCACTTATCTGCGACCAGTTAACAACTGCAGTTCCCCCCGGATATAAACCGCTGGTAGCCCCTACAAGTGTGACTACCGAATTGGAACAAGTAGTTTGATCAACATTGGCATTAACTGTACAGTTTTGAGCCTTTAATGGCTTGCCGGTAAAAAGAATCAATACAAAAACAAGGCAGATTATAATCGGAATATAATTCCTGTTTAGTGTAAAGAATCTGGTCGTTGCTGTTTGGGGAAGTCTACTCTCAATCATATCCGGATAATTGTAAATTATTTTTCGATGTTGCATTTATCTGATGTCATTAACCTGAATGCTTCAATACCCAGGTTTCCAACTCATTTTGTAACCATTTTTTTTGCCGCAATACTGGAATAAGAACATGCATTATTTCTATTATCCCTGCATAAGGTTTATAGCTAACCATTTAATAAGTAATGGGCATAAAGACCAAAAGCTTCTGATTTCTATCAACAATTTATATACAATATTGTGAATCAGAAATTTGTTGGTAGTACAAATAAAAGATTTTTTATGCATGTCAAATATTCAATGATCATTCATTTATCAACATTCTTCTGTTAGCTTTTCATACTACCAAATCAAAACACAAAATTCATAACGATCAATAGATTTTCGTTTATTGATAAATCATAACTTTCATGACAGTGCTATTTCACAGGCTCATCAGCTATAATAAAGAATAACAAAGCTATAGTGTCTGCTAAAATCTGCTCACCTTAATAAACAGTCGCCCACATCCAATCCAGTAATAATCCCGCAGATTTACCCAAAAATAAAAAAGGTAAAAGGCATGCAGTTTCATAGTTGGTTACCTTTTGTTTTATACAAATAACGAGAGATGATCTGTAAAAAAACCACAGTTCACTGCAGGAATAAAAACTTGTATATACCTTTGCCGGTATGAAATTCATTGATAGCCACAGTCATTTATACCTTCCCGAATTTGCTGACGACCTTCCGGTTGTGATACAGAACAGCTGCAATGCCGGCATATCCCATGTATTGCTGCCCAATATCGATTCCACTTCGTGGCAGCCTATGCTCGAAATCAATGCGAAGTACCCCGGAATATGCTTCCCCATGGCCGGGCTGCATCCCACATCGGTACTTCCCGAAACCGTTGAAAACGAACTGGCTGAAGTTACCAGGCAACTGGAAAATGGTTCGTTTATCGCTGTAGGCGAAATTGGTATCGACCTATACTGGGACAAAACCCACCAGGCACTGCAGGAGGAAGCCTTTCTGTACCAGGTAAGGCTGGCAAAAAAGCACAAACTGCCTGTTGCCATTCATGTGCGCAAGTCGTTCGATGAAGTCTGGCGTATCCTGAAACCTGAAACCGGCCCGGACCTTAAAGGTGTATTTCATTGTTTCCCCGGCGACGAAAACCAGGCCAGNNAAAAATTCGCACCTGCAAAATGTAGTCGCAGCCGTGGGTCCCGATCATATTGTGCTCGAAACCGATGCGCCTTTCCTGGCACCTGCACCACACAGGGGCAAACGCAACGAACCAGCCTATATCCCAATTATCGCTCAGAAAGTGGCTGAGCTTTGCCATACCAGCATTGGGGAAGTGGCTGAAATAACCACGGCAAATGCATTGAAACTTTTTAATTTGTAACTATCAAAAAGCAGAAACCAGCCTTTTTAATCCCAATGCCATAAAAACCTCAATCTTTCCCTTACACCCCCTCTCTTTTCTTCAAAGAGAGGGGGCAGAGGTGAGTTTTTTAATCAGCATATCATTATTTCTCAAACCCAACCGACCCAAACAAATCTATGAACCCTACCCTACTGATCATATATACCGGCGGCACCATCGGGATGGTGAAAGACCCTGTAACAGGTGCGCTTCAGCCCTATGCATTCGAAGACATTTACAAACTGATGCCGGTGTTGCGGAATTTCGACTATACGTTGCATTCGGTTTCTTTTAACCCGCTTATCGACTCATCGAATGTAACACCAGCGTTCTGGATAAAACTCGCCACTGTGATTGAGGAAAATTATGAAAAATACGATGGGTTCGTGGTGTTACATGGCACCGATACCATGTCGTACTCTGCATCCATGCTCAGTTTTATGCTCGAAAATCTCGATAAGCCGGTTATTTTCACGGGTTCGCAATTGCCCATGGGCGTGGTGAGGACTGACGGGCGCGATAATTTTATCAACGCTATCGAAATTGCCGCTGCGCGTAACGGGGATAAGCCCATGGTTCCGGAAGTGGCCATATATTTCGAAAACAAGCTGATGCGTGGCAACCGGACCAGCAAATACAATGCCGAAAATTTCAATGCTTTTCTTTCGGGCAACTATCCTCCCCTGGCCGAAGTAGGTGTGCATATCCGTTATCACAGTCACCTGATTCTCAATCCGAAACCGGGCAAACTTACGGTACGTAAAAACCTGGATAACAGTGTTATTATCCTAAAACTATTCCCTGGTATTGCCGAAATTGTAGTAAAAAACGCTTTGCATATCGAAGGGCTCAAAGGCGTAATCCTCGAAACCTATGGTGCCGGCAACGCGCCAACCGACGCATGGTTTATTGACGCACTGACCGAAGCCATACAAAAGGGGATTATTATATACAATGTAACCCAGTGTAAAGGCGGTGCCGTGGACATGGGGAAATACGAAACCAGCGTACAGCTCAGCCAGATCGGCATTGTAGGCGGTTTCGATATCACCACCGAATCGGCAGTGGCAAAAATGATGTACCTGCTGGCACAGGATATCAGTCACGATGAAATTATCAGGCTGTTGCAGGTT
>DGQJ01000373.1 GCA_002389705.1 Bacteroidales bacterium UBA4417 | reverse complement strand
CCAGTTGCTGAACGATGTTTACAATCACACCTACCAGGTGCTCGACACGCTTAAATCGCTGGGTGTAACGCCTGAATGGGTACAAATAGGAAATGAAATTGCCGGAGGTATACTTTGGCCCGATGGCAAATCATCAAACTGGCCGCAGCTTTCTCAGTTGCTGAATAAGGGTTACGAAGCAACAAAAGCTGTTGATCAGTCCATTAAAGTAATTATCCATCTCGAATCAGGCAACGACAACAATTTATTCAGGTGGTTTTTTGATAATGCAAAAAATTACCAGGTACAATTTGATATTATTGGAATGTCGTACTACCCTTACTGGATTGGTAGTGATTACACAGCAACCATCGAAAGCCTTGGGATAAACCTGAACGATATGGCGGCACGTTATGGCAAGGATGTAATGGTGGTTGAAACGGGTGGAGCGTACAACCAGGTTCAGAATACGTTCGATATGTTGCAGGCGGTAATCAGGAAAGTAGCCGATGTTCCTGACCATCGGGGATTAGGGGTACTTTACTGGGAACCGGAAGGAGAAAAAACATGGAGTGGATATTCACTGAGTTGCTGGGGTGCCGATGGCAGGCCAACAGCCGCATTAGACGCATTTCTGACTGATCCTTCAGTGGGAATAGAAGAAAACGCATCAAATATCGATCTGCCTGTGTTTCCAAACCCGGTTTCGGACGGAATTTTATATATTGACCTAAGCAATTATCAAGGAACTACACAAATACAAATTTTTGATACAAACGGAAAAATCCTCCTGAACAATGAATATAAAAACCAGCAAAGGGTTACGCTGAATCTGAGTGAATATTCCGGCCTGGTTGTGGTGCTGATTACTAACGGGGGCGTAACCCAGGGAAGGAAAGTATTTTTAAGATAATTTGAACTGCTGCAAGGCCTCCCGGCAGAATTTTGTAATTTTAGAAAAAACCCGATAATCGTTTAATGTTTGTTGAACAGTTTATATTCCTCAATCCCGCAGTTTTCGGTTCCTTTGCTATGGCAATGGCCTTTGCTGAGTGAAAGTTTTACCCCGGCATAAAAATCGAGTCCAGTAAAATCTTTGAAATGAAAGAATCCGCTGATTTTTTCGGTGCCGGCAAAAAATCCGAGGAAACGGGCGCTTAGCCCGATGCGGGGTTTGGACCAGTCGTAAAGCGTAACAGGCATACTGGCTTCGAACCTGGCGGTTTGGTATCGTGGGGCAATGCCCAGTATTGCCGGCCGCCTGAGCCCCGATTTCGAAAACTGCAGCGGGACAATCAAAGTACTATTGATATACCAGTTTTTATAATAATTTACATCAGCCTGCACGCTGAGCGCGGTGGGCAACCCAATGGTTATTTCGTGGCCTTGTATTAAGTCAGTCTTATTTCCATAAAACATCTGGCTGAGTGTATCAGTAACATCCCTCACCGAATACACCGAATATCCGGTAGTAGGCTGCCAGTTTACCGGCACGCCGCCAAACACCAGTTTTTCGGCATTTTCGGTAAATCGGACCCGCCCGATATCCAGAATTGAGATCCCGATTTTATAATCATAAGGAGTGTAAGTTGGGCTGCATAGTTTTTTACTTCGCTGATCGGTGAGGCTGCCTTTTTTCTTTTTCTCATAAATCATGCCTATATCCACCCCCATGCCTTTCCCCCTGAAAAGCGGATCCCTGATGTACTCGTTGGTTTCGTAGTCGAGCGGCAGTGAATAACCAACTTCGCCTGTAAAACTATTAACTACTATCAACGAATCGTTAACCATATAATCCTCGTTATCGCCAAACATATAACCGCCGGCATAGCCTTTGAGTGCTTTAACCGTGATTCCTGCAGCCCAGTAATCCGAATTGAGATGTTTCAGCACGTATGAATAATTGAAACCATATTCGGCCCAGGCCATCTGAGCGTTGTAAATATTCCGGGTATGCTGGTACTGTATGTCGTACTGGGGCGGGTATTCAAGTTTTTCGTAAATAAATTTAGCAATATCGTAAGGCACATTCCTTGTCGACATTACCATACGCGATCCGGTAACTATTCCAAACGAACTCCGCCCCACCGTGAGCGCAAACGAGGGCCCCAGAAAGCGCTGGTTGGCGTAAGCATTTTTATCCTTTTCATTATAATAATCGTAAGCAATCATACTGTTATCCGTACCATGGGTAGGGAAATCAGGATTTTTACTAAAAAAACGGCTGAACCGGTATTCTTCCTTAGCTAAATACAGGTAGTTATTCTCGAAAAACACATCGCCGGAAACGATATTAAAATCAAAATAATAGGGCGAGGTAACTGTAACGGCAGGATTTAATGTTGCCCCGGTTATTCCCGAATAACTGCTATTCATAATACCCAGCATTTCCTGCCCGCGCAGCGAAACCGCTGAAGTAGCCAGGCAACATAAAACGACAAATTTCAAAAAAGCAGTCCGATTCACGAGTTTGTTTTATTTGTTGAAAGCAGTAAAATGTACAAGCTACCAGTAATACAGTAAAATTAACGATTATTCTTAAAGCATATTACTGTTGGCAGTGAGAAAAATATATATCAACTACAACATATTTTCGCGGAAATACAAAATAATGAGATATTTTTGCTCCCGGATAACAAATAATTATTATGAAAGTATCATTAAAATCAATCCTTTGGTGGGTTTTTGCAGTAGTATTTACAGTTGTAATGGCTAGGTACCAGAAAATGACCGGACCAACCTACCCGGTTTCAGGCAAAGTAACCCTCAATAATACTGAGTACAAATACTCGTTAATCCGTACAGCCGAAAATACGAAGGATGCAGAAATTGCACTGAATATTCCTGATACCGCTGTTCATGGAACCATCACCTATAAAAGATTCAAAAGCGATGATGCATTTACTACCGTTCCGTTTGAACGAAAAAATGGAACCTTGTATTTTATGATGCCTAAACAACCTGCCGCTGGTAAAATGATGTACGAAATAAACCTTCAGTGCGGCAGCGAACAGGTTAAACTGAATGCAAAAAACGACGAATTTGTTGTAATGCGTTTCAAAGGCCCTGTTCCTTTGTATATCCTCATACCTCATATCCTGGCCATGTTCCTGGGACTGCTTTTCAGTACACGTACGGCTATTGAAGCGCTTATAAACGGTGCCCGAACCTATAAGCTCGCTCTGTGGACACTGGGCTTCCTGATTGTTGGCGGTCTGATACTCGGCCCTGTGGTTCAGAAATATGCCTTCGGAGCCTATTGGACCGGATGGCCTATGAAAGGAATACTGAATTTTGGCGATATGACCGACAATAAAACATTGCTGATGGTGCTGGCCTGGGTTTTTGCTGTTATCAAACTGCGCAAAGATCCGAAAAACAAGGTTTGGCCGGTAGTTGCCGCAGTTATGGTGCTGGTGGTGTACCTCATTCCACATAGCATGCTCGGTTCCGAAATTGACCACACCAAAACCATGAAGCCTTAACAACCATGATCGTCACCATACTGATCATCGCGATAACTGCAATAGTTTCTATCATAGCCTTTGGCAACCACCAGTTATTCCGGCGGCTGGCTTTTAATGCCTACGATATAAAGCATTTTAAAAACGGTTATCGCTTTCTGTCGTATGCGCTGGTGCATGCTGACTGGATTCATTTGCTTGTAAACATGATGGTGTTGTTTTCGTTTGGCCGGGTGGTTGAAACTTACTACGCGTTTTATTTCGGAACAAAGGGAATATTGTACTTCGTATTGCTTTATGTTGGAGCGGCGGCATTATCAACCTTACCTTCGTACGGCAAACATAATGACAACTACAGCTATACCGCTGTAGGCGCTTCGGGGGCGGTTTCGGCAGTGCTTTTTGCAAGCATCGTGTTTTACCCGCTGGGAAAAATCACTATTTTCCCTATTCCGATCGGGATACCGGCCATTTTATTCGGGCCGCTATTCCTGGCCTATTCGGCTTATATGAATAAGAAGAATATTGATAATGTAGGCCACGATGTTCATTTCTGGGGAGCCATTTTTGGCTTTGTATTTACCATCGTGTTGAAACCAGCGCTGCTGACAAACCTCTATTTAACCCTGCTTTCGGCGTTTTGATTTTTTTAGTGCTTAGTGCTGGGTGCATAGTACTTAGTGCTTGGGGAAGGAGTATGATGTTAAAGAATAACAATATACGTGATATCGGGCGCTTAAACTAAATACAGACCTTGCAATACCGTGTACAAAGCACAGAGCACAGTGCACTAAGCACAAAACCTGTAATTTCTATAATCAGAATTTTAAGGATGGTTCGTTTAATTCATATTCGGATCAACGGGGAAATTTACCCAGGGCGCATAATCTTTGCCAAGGGTGAGTACTATATTTTTCCATAACCCGGCCGGGCGCGGCCCGAAAACATAACGATTTT
Organism: Bacteroidales bacterium UBA4417; assembly: GCA_002389705.1. Classification (GTDB taxonomy): domain Bacteria; phylum Bacteroidota; class Bacteroidia; order Bacteroidales; family UBA4417; genus UBA4417. The sequence goes on along the minus strand of DGQJ01000373.1, from coordinate 1,465 downwards.
TCCCTTCGAGCACAATCCACGAATTTTCGTGCATTTCGCGGTCGAGTTGCTTCGGCTCCCAGCCTGAATATCCTGCGTAAAAACGAATATCTTTTTCAGTAATCCTTCCTGCTGCGATCAGTTCCCTGATATCATCCATATCGCCACCCCAGTAAACGCCATCTATAATTTTAAGGCTGTCCTTTACCAGGTCGCCTTTTGAGTGTACATAAAACAAGTTATCCACATGCACAGGCCCACCTAGGTATAGATCCATATCAAAGGTGCCAAACTCGTCGGTAACCTTACTCAGTTTAACATTAGCAGGTTTATTCACAATAAAACCAAAACTACCTTCGGGGCCATGCCCGGCAAGCATAACCACCGACCTGCTGAAAAACCTGTCGTGTAGCGAAGGCTGACTAATGAGTATACGACCACTGGCAGGCAATTGATCCGGGATAAGCATATATTGGTTTTAAAAATAAGAATTCCTGGCAAAATGCTTCGTTTGCGCCTATCATAGTAACGTAAAACTTTACCGCAGATTGTACGATTGTTTTATCTTTGACAGCCGAATTTTAATATCATTTATTTAGCGTCCGGAAATCATTATGACAAGTGAACCTGAAACAACTGCAGGGCAGCAAAAGTTTAATCAACTGAGGCAGGAATATCCTTTTCTGCAATATTCAGGATTCGAGGCTAACATCGACAGTGTGGGCCTGCACGTTACGTATGAATTTAACCTGGGCAATAAATTTACTTTCAGGCCGGGTTTCAGCATCCCGAATAAAAGATTTTATACCCATTTCCCCACGGCTGAAATGCTGAACAGTCCACTGTATACAAACCTGCTTTTCCACATTGGCATGATTGAACTGGTCAGTTACTGGAAAGCCACCTGTTCGCCCAACGTTATCATAAAAGGAAGGAAACTGGATCAAAACCAGGTTCTTTGGTGGAAAAATGTGTATTACCAGGGACTTGGCGAATTTTTTTACACCAATGGCATCACCACCGATGCACAATCGTTCATGCAGATAAGTTCGGATGGCGAAACCATGCTGCCGCAGAACATCAGCCTCGACGAAACAGTAATTGTTCCTATTGGCGGGGGAAAAGATTCGGTGGTTACCCTCGAATTGCTTTCAGGTGCCAGGGAAATAAGGCCATTTATCATGAATCCCAGGGGAGCCACACTGGAATGTGTGCGCATTGCCGGCTTCGGGAACGATGGTTTTATAGAAGTGAACCGCCGTATCGATCCTTTGCTGCTCGAATTAAATGCCAGGGGATTCCTGAACGGGCATACGCCTTTTTCGGCAATGCTGGCTTTTTACAGCCTGCTGGTTTCGGCCATTTCGGGTCACAGGCACATCGCGCTTTCCAACGAATCGAGCGCCAACGAACCCACCGTTGCAGGAACCGATGTAAATCACCAGTACTCTAAAAGTTACGCTTTCGAATCCGATTTCAGGGAATA
>DGQJ01000026.1 GCA_002389705.1 Bacteroidales bacterium UBA4417 | reverse complement strand
GCACCCCGAAACCTGGGCCAGCGTGTGCCCGGGATATCGTCGCAGGTTTTATAGAAAGTAAAGGTTTCGCCTATATTTACTTTTTGCAGGGCAACAGCGCCGGTTTTGCGTTCATCCATGCCGGGAACCGAAGGCTTGAATGACTTTACAGGATTGTATAAATACCAAAAGGTTACAATGCCAAGGGCAACTACAATAAATGCAGGAAGCAGGTACCTGTAAAGCGCGTTTTTAATCATTGCTGAAATTGGCGTAGTATTCCTGGTACAAAGGTACCTATTTCGGTTAACAGTAATGTGGTATAAAGCCCTTATCAGGTTGAGTTTTGTACCCTATTCAACTGACAAATATTAACTGTTCAATTTCGGAGTACCCTTGTTTTACTTTTTCCTTATATCATAGGCCAGCATGGCATCCCCATGACGTAAATACAGCACTCCTTCCGAAATTACAGGTATGGTAAAAAACTCCTTGGTACCGACCGGCATTTTGAACGANNCCTTTATCGAATTTGAGCGAGTCGGTGATTTGACCGGTATTTGCATCTACGCTGCAGTACCTGCGTGGCTTATATTGCGATGAGTAAATGTAATTCCCTATTTTCACGAAACCACCATGTACATCGGATACTTTGGGGCTAACCCAGGTTTCGGTAATCGTGCGTCCATCGTCGGACAGGGCCAGTTTTACAATGCCGTTTCCACCGCCAGTTCCGTAATAAAGAGATCCGTTTTCGTAAAGAGGGGTGTTCGCTTGTATATCGCCGGGTCCGTTCAGTTTGCGGCTCCATAAAAGTTCACCTGTTTGAGCATCGAGGCCAATGAAATTGTGGATAGTGAAGTTAGCGATAACCTGCCTGGATGGTAAATTAATCAGTGCCGGCGAAGCGTAGGCTGTGGAATCGCCCAGTGCTTTCGACACCCATTTTATTTTCCCGCTGAAACGGTCGAGAGCCACTGCATTGGTATCGGGTCCGCCGGGGAAACAATATACCAGTTTGTTATTTATTAAAAGACCTTCGGAGTAGCCGAAACGAACATTAACTCCATGCAGATCCGCGAGCATATCAACCGACCATTTTTCATTGCCGGTAGTAGCATCGAAACAGATTACCCTACCCATGCTGGTTTCAACATACAGCAGATCATCGACCAGTGTAGGTGTTGAACGCGAGCCCGTAAAGTTGGTCATCCACTCAGGCCCTGTTTGTTTTTTCCATATCAGGGAACCCGATTTGTTATAGGCAAATAGATAGCCGATACTATCGATTTCGCCGGTAACATAAATCCTGTCGCCCGCAATTATAGGCGAACTGTAACCATTGCCTATGCCTTCAATTTTCCAAAGCTGGGCAGGGCCTTCGGCAGGCCACGATTTGAGGAGGTTGGTTTCGTGGTATATACCGTTACGTTGCGGGCCACGGAACTGGGTAATGGTCTGTGCCTGAAGGATAACGGAAATTGTCAGACAAGCAGTCAGCAGGATGGTTTTTAATTTGCAGATCATCTGGCTCATTTTTGTATAAAGGTTTACTTAACTTGTTATATGCTGAACCCTTCAAGGGTTTAAAACCTTTGAAGGGTATAGCGTCGAGAAAAATATCCATCAAATATAAAAATTTCTGTTTTTCTACTTGTGAAGTATTTTATGCAACCATTGACCAAATTCAAAACCATTCCGCCAAATTGTAATTACCAAAGCAACAACTATAACGGGCAGTAGTATTTTAAAACCTCTTGATTTGAAAAATTCTTCTTTTGTCATAAAAATTCTTTTAATGTTTGTTAGTTTCAGAGCCCTTCAAAGGTATGGTCGCGAGGGAATCCGGTTAGACCCAACAAGAGTGCACTGATTATTTTTTCCTGATATCGTATGCCATCAAAGCCTTTCCCCTACGGATAAACAGAACGCCATCGTTAATCACCGGGTGCGAGAAATGCTCCTTGGTTCCGGCGGTTATTTTGAACTTGCTTACCAGTTCCAGCTTTGCGGGCGTTGGATTTACGAGGTTCATTTCACCACGCTGGTTGTAGTAATAAAGCATGTTGTCGGCCAGGGCAAGCGATCCTGTACCAATTTTGAGTGAGTCGGTAATTTGGCCGGTATTTGCATCGGCACATATCAGCATCCGGCGCGAGTCGCTGCCGGTATAAATACGGTTGTCAATTTTTATAAACCCGCCCATGAAATTATCAACAGCCCTGTTGTTCCACACCTGGGTAATTTGTTTACCATCGTCGGAGAGTTTGAGTTTGGTACCACAGTTGTTATCGCCGGCAACATAATACAGGAATCCTTTTTCGTAAAAAGCTGAATTGCTGTGGGTATCGCCCATGCCGGGTTTGCGTTCGGCAGGGGGAACGTTTACCTGCTCGTGCGACCAGAGCATTTTACCCGTTTTAGCATCGATGCCAAGCAGGTGGTAAGCACTAAAAGTAACCAGGATATTTATTGAAGGAAGTTTGACTAGAATTGGCGAATTGTATCCAGGCACTTCCCCGTGGGCTTTGCATATCCAGTTTATTTTCCCGTTGAAACGGTTTAATGCCACCACGTTGGTATCGGCACCTCCGGGCGAAAGAAATACCTGGTCGTCAACTACCAGTGGCGATTCGGCCTGTCCGAAAAGGGTAAACCTGCCATGCAGATCTTTTATCATATCTATTGACCACACTTTTTTACCGTCGGCGGCGTTCAGGCAAACCAGGTTGCCTTTGCCGGAACAAACATAAATGAGTTTGCCAACCACGGTTGGTGTGGATCGGGAACCCGGGTACGAAACCACCCATTCGGGGCCGCAATCCGTTTTCCAGAGCAGCTTCCCCTGGCGGTCGAAAGCAAAAAGGTAGCTTGTGCTGTCGGTTTCGCCGGTTATGTACACCCGGTCGGAGGTAACGGCAGGCGGACCATAGCCGTTTCCAACTTCATTATTACTCCATAAAAGCGCAGGCCCTTCTGCCGGCCATGTGGTTAGCAGATTTTTTTCGGCATAAACGCCGTCGCGGTTCAAACCCCGGAACTGTGCAATAGTTTGAGCCCTGAGGCCGGTGTTGATCAGAATGGTGATGCCAACAAGCAATAAGAAGTTGCGTTTCATAACGGTTTAATTGATTATTGTTTTGCTTTTATGAAAAATGACAAAGGCAGGTGTAATTCACAAAGTAAAAATATACTATTGATCAATATGTTTTTCAGCCATTTGATTAATGGGTATAAAAAATCGTTGAAACCGCGAAAATGATCTGTAAGACAAAAAAATAACCAGCCTGGAATGAAGGCTGGTTACAAACATTGATGATTAATGGGTTACTTTTTTAAATCATATACCATCAGCGAATTACCATGCCTGATGTACAGGCGGCCATTTTCAATTACCGGGTGTGCCCAGTGCTGTGAGCTGCCAAACGGAACTTTAAAACCGCTTATTTTTTTAAATCCTGCAATTGTAGGCTCAACAAGGGCAACTTCTCCGCTTTCGTCGTAAATGTAAAGCATGCCATCGGCGGCAATAATGCTTCCCATCCTGTTGTTCATTTTGTCAAAAGCAATTTCTTTCCCGGTATTCCAGTCGAGGCAGTGCAGACCTTTAATTTTATCGCCCATGCCGTATATTTTGCCGTTCAGCAGCACCACACCACCCATGCGGCTGTCGAGGTCGGTGTTTTTCCACAACTTTTCAATTTTCGATCCATCAGCTGATAGTTTGAGCATAACGCCACCGCATCCGTATCCTGAAACACAATACAACATGCCATTGCTGTAAAGCGGGGTGTTTGCATGCACTGCATACTGGTTTACCTGTTCGTGGCTCCATAGTTTTTTACCGGTTTCGGCATCAAGCCCGAGTATTGATTTTTCGGTGAGGGTAACCACTATTTTTCGTGTCGGTAAGGTGATCAGCAGAGGAGAGCAGTATGCGCTAACTTCGCCATTTCCCGGGCTGCTCCATATCAGCTTACCCGTGTTTTTGTTCAGCGCAATTACGTTGTTTTTAATTCCGCCAACCGTGCAGAAAAGTTTATTGCCGTCGATCAGCAGGTTTTCGGTAACGCCCCACACGATATTTCGGCCATCGTAATCTTTCATGATATCAACACTCCATACCAGGTTTCCTTTTTCGGCATCAAGACAAACCACTTTCCCGAAAGCGCTCATGAGGTATATTTTTCCTTCATTAACCAGTGGTGTCGACCGTGAGCCGGGATAGCTTTCGGTCCATTCGTCGCCGTAGGGAGTACTCCAGATTAGTTTGCCATCGAGCGAAAAAGCGAAAACACTTCCTTTGCCATTGGTTGCGCCTGCTGTATAAATGCGGCTATGGGAAACTACGGATGCCGAAGCATGGCCTTCTCCGAGGTTATCGTAATGCCATAGCAGGGCAGGGCCATTTGCCGGCCACGAGCGCAGCAAACCTTTTTCATCATAAATTCCGTCGCGGTCTTTTCCCCTCCATTGCGATGCTTCCTGGGCAAAAATATAAGTAGCCGAAAGCAGCGAAAATGTAAGTATTGCAAGAAAATATTTCATAAGGATGCCGATTTAAAAATTTGGATAAAATTACGATTTTAACACACAACTTCCCGAGGGCATTCGTGTTAAGTAACTAAAATCAAAAAGCCCCGCTGTTTCAGGCGGGGCTTTTGTTCTTAATGGATAACCAATGAATATTATCTCATTCGTTTGTACTCGTTTATCAACCCGTTTGT
>DGQJ01000069.1:6093-6672 GCA_002389705.1 Bacteroidales bacterium UBA4417 | reverse complement strand
CTGTGGATCTGAACCGGCTTACCATCGTATAAAAAGTTGCCGTCGGTAATGGCAAAAGTATGTTTCGGCTGAGCATAAGCGCAGCCAATCAATCCTAAAAATAAAAAGATTAAAGTAATTCGCTTCATAATTCGGTGGTGTTAATCATTGGGGTGTGTGGTGCTCTATACCTGACAGAATTTACAGTAGATAGTTTTTCAACCATTAAATCCGTGCTTGTATATTTTTAAGCAACTCTTCCTGGTTCCTGCGTTTTTCCAGGTCTTCGGGTTTTGTTTTCAGACGAGCCTCCTGTTTTAGTTTTTTATTGGCTGCATCAAAAATATTTATTTCGTCGGCCGAAAAATCATGACCGGTACTTCCATTCAATTCAAGGGTGTAACCCAGTTTTCGGAGTGTATCTCCGGCTACCTGCTCAAATATCAGGATATCATCGGGTGTGAGCTCTTTTTTATATTTGTTGAAATTATCGGCAATCACCGGTTTCTCAACATTTTCCCACATTACCCCCGAGAGCGCGGTTTTATGCGATTCCTCCGAATGGTAATAGTCAAGCGCTTCGGGCTGATAGGTTGCGCC
>DGQJ01000069.1:0-5991 GCA_002389705.1 Bacteroidales bacterium UBA4417 | reverse complement strand
TCATCGGCAAACCTGATATTTACCAGGCTTTTGCAAATCCAGATGGATGCATTTTCGCTTTCGGCACGCATTTCGTAAATCACCCTGAAAATTTCGGTAAGCTCCGGTTGCCGGCAACGCGAAATAATTTCATTTACACTGAGGGTTACGCCCGCCCAGGGCACCGGGTTATATTCGATAAGTTTACAAACATCGGTAACCAGCATTTCGAAATTTGCCGGGACTGAAAGATCGTGATATGCAGGCAACAAAGGGAAAAACCGTTCGAGGATGTGGGGTGGATGAGGTGCTGATACACCTGCAAGCTGGTTTAGCATGAGCCGGAGTAGATTTGACCCTGAACGCTGGGTACCAATCATTTGAACCGGGGTAAATGACATAAGTTTAATTTTTTAGAAAATGAGTAATCCAATGAGTCCTGCGCCGGGAATTAGGAAAACTGGATCAGCTTTGTACCTGATAGCCAGTATGATAAAAGCAATGAACAAGAGCGCAGTTTTAACCGAAAGATCACCTCCGGCAAGTATTTGAATGGCAGCGGCACCAATCATCCCAATTATTGCAGGACGCAAACCTTTAAAAACAGCCGAAATTGAAGGCGAATTTCGTATGGTTTCGAAAAAGCGCGAGCAAATGATCATCAGGAACGCAGGTGGCAGAAATATTGCCAGGGTTGCATTTACTGCGCCCCAGAAACCGGCAACCTTATAACCAATAAAAGTTGCAGTAATAAAAATCGGGCCTGGGGTAACCTGCCCCATGGCTACCGCATCAGCAAACTGTTTGCTGTTGAGCCAACCCAGTGAATGGACTATTACCTGTTGCATAGCCGGAATTACAACATACCCACCCCCGAACAAACTCACACTCATGCCCGAAAATGTGAGCATAATCTTTCTGTGAATCTGCAAAACATGGGTATTTTCGCCGGGAAGTAACATGGGCATTACCAGGATAAGTACAAACACCGCTAGCACAATAGCGGAGATAAACACAACAGCCCGCAACTCAGCCAAATTATATTTCTTAGCTGGCCTCTCAGGAACATTGCCGGTAAATTCACGATAATAAAGCAGATTGCCGGCTATACCACTAATAACCATTACTGCCAGGGTTGCTGCGTATGCTTTTACCAGCAGTATTATGATGGCCGAAAGAATGGCAATTGCAACCTGGAATTTATCCTTGATATTTTTTTTTGCCATGCCTGCGGCTACACTTACAATTACAGCTGCAACTGCAGGCAGAATGCCTGAAAAAAAGTGCGAAAATGAAGGTACGTTCCCATAGCGCAGGTACAAAACCGAGAGTAATATCATCAATAAAAATGAAGGTATTACGATTCCGGCCATACTTACCAGGGCACCTTTTATGCCGCGGAGTTTATAGCCCACGTATGCAATGACATTAAAAGCCACAGGCCCGGGCAAAACGGAAGCGAGTGAGATGCCTTCGAGAATTAGTTCACCATCGGCCTTTTTATCTTTTTCAACCACTTGTTTCTGAACCACAGATATCAAAGCCATGAAACCGCCCCATGAAGTTGAGCCAATTTTAAGGAATGTAAAAAAAAGGTAACGTAAGGAAGGTTTAACAGTATCTTGCACAGGAAGCCAGCTAAAATATGTGAATTAAGTTACTATCCGTGTCATTCACTTAATCCCTGGTAAAATAGTTCTCCCAGATGGAAGCAGGCACGTATTCGGCACGGTAGGGTACAAAGTACGAATTCAGTTCCCAGAGGATTTTCCCCTGTTGGTCGGTAACCATTACACACCCTGTTTTAGAACTGGTTTGCAACAGCTTGCCATTGGGCAACAGGTATGCGCTGCCCATGCGGGAGGTGTACTTATTGGGAGGCAGCGTGGCCTTGATCACGGTTTTTGCAGTTTTATTTACCGTATCGAGTTTAAAGGATACCCCGCCCGAAACCTTTTTCCATAATGAATTATCAAATACCATCAGGTCGCCTTGCGGATTGATGTGCACCGAATGCTGGAAGGAGAAATAGCAGGTGGTATCCATTTTAAAATCCCCGTCCTTGCCCAGTTTCCACATAATTTTACCGGTTTTGGCATTAATTTTCCATATCTGGTCTTCGATGGCTACGGACACCAGGTAATTACCGTCGGTATCGAAATTGATACAGTTTATATGNNACATCCCACACCGACCAGCTCCAGAGTTCTTTGCCGGTGGTATCCATAACCAGTATACCATCGCCACCCAGTGTATCCATGCCTGAGCCACCGTAGGGGCGCATATCAAGTATCTTAGTGTTCCTGATCAAAGTAACAATGTGGCCGTATTTGTCCATACGCACATCGTGGTGTATGATTTTATATTTGCCACCTGCAGCCTTATCCATATCTAGGCGCCAGAGCAATTTACCATTCAGGTCTATTTCAGCTATGCCGGTTCCTCCGGCAAAACCCATTTCACCACGGCGAATGGGTTTCTCCAGGTCGTTGAGCAGGGCAGCATGATCTTTCGGGGTATCATCAATTACATCTTTCATCGGCGGCCTGAGCATGGCCAGTATGGTTCCCCTGGGTGTGAAAGTAGCAGCACGCACGCCTATATCATCAATCTGCCAGTACCAGCGCACAGCGCCTTTTGCATCGAGCATGGTGATAAAGCCGGGCAGTCTTGCATTACAAAGCATAACAAGGCCATCAGCCAGCGCACCGGCATCGTATTTGGCATCGGGATCAACCCACTTTCGCTGAAGCCAGGGCGATTGCTCCGGGGTATGGAAGGAAAGCACCTTCGAGTAAACGTTAACTAATCGTTTGATGATAACCTGATAGTTGTAGGTAGTATTGGTTTCGAGCAATAACAAATTTACAGAATGTTCGAGTGCTGTTGCCGTTTTAATGGTTCTGAACTTATCGGATGATCCTTCTTTCCAATATCTTATTTCAATCGCAGCCGGTTTGTCGAGAACCACATTTACTTCCTCCTGGAATGCATAGTTATTGGGCGATTTAAGCTCAATGCTCGTTATGTTGATTGAATGTGCATAGTACCGGTAAATAACTATTCCTGCAAGGATAATAACTGCAGCAATACCAGCAAATTTCAGGAGTGAACCTTTTTTAACCATGGATATTTTTCGAGTAAGATTAAATAACGAAGAACATTATCTGTCATTTAAAAGACTGCCGGTAAAAATACGATTTCTACCGGCAGTGATGGATTTTCCTATCCAATTTTTTAATCGATCAAAACGTTTGTCGGATTATGGAAGCCTGTTCAGGTTTTCATCTGCCATAAAGGTGTTTTGCTGTGCATCGATCAACGGATAAGGAAGCAGTTTCATGTTTGGCTTCACTGATGGAGCCAGGCCACGTGAAACAAGGTAGTCGTTGCAGGTGCTTTCGTATTTACCAAAACGGATCAGGTCCGGACGACGTTTGTATTCGAAAACAAGTTCAAATCCACGTTCGTCGAGAATTTTCTGTGCCATTTCCTCTTTGCTGGCAGGAGCAGGAAAACCAGCTGCTTTGCCATATTCAGGAGCGCCGGCACGGGCACGGATCTCGTTGAGGAATGGCAGTGCTGCCGAAGGACCTGAGAGCTCGTTTTCAATTTCAGCTTTGCAGAGAATGATGTCTTCCAGGCGCAGAATCGGAATGGTACGTCCATCATAATAGGACTGTTCCGTCATTTCGTACGAATATTTCATGGTCGAAACATTTACCAGCAGTTTGGTAGTATCGTTTGGAGGTGTTGTCTGGCCCGGGGCCGGCATCATGTAAAAGAATCCATGTTCCGTTGATTCATCGCGTGCAGCAGCTCCTTCGTAGTCGTAATAGAAGAACTGTTTGCGCGGATCCTGATCGCTGTATTTCCTCCAGAACTCGAGCGAAACGGCATAATACTGCCACCTATCGGTAACCTCGCGATGGTCGGCAGGACCAAAGTGATTGGCTATTTCACCACCGTTCAGGGCAGCTTCGTGCAGGATGCAGAAAATCATACCTTTATCAAACTTGTTGCTTTCGGACCAAACATTTTTGAAATCAGGATTCAGTGCATACACTCCGGCAGCCCTTTGTGCAAGTACCATATCAATGTATGTTTTAGCGTTGGTATAATCGTGAGCACGCAGGTAAACCTGGCCGAGCAATGCGGTTGCAGCTCCTTTGGTAGCCCTCGAAAGACCATCGGCAGCCGACCAGGTTTCGGGCAGGTTGGCAATACCGTATTTCAGGTCGTCAATAATTACTTTGTCAACATCGGCTACAGATGAAAGCGGCATGTCCCTGGTTTCGATAGGGGAAACAATGTCGGTAAGCAATGGAACAGGTCCCCATGCGTCGGTCAGATCGCGGTAAGCCAATGCCCTCAGGAAACGAGCCTGTCCTTTGATCTGAACCTTTTTGGTATCGTCCATCGGGACGCCGTCAATTTTTGAAAGCAACATGTTGGCATTGCTGATAACCTGGTACATATACTGCCAGTTATACCGGATATAACGGCTGTTGGCATCGTACGTAAAGTTACTGTGCTTGGTAGGGTCGCCGGCAGCTGTGGAGAAACCCATATCGGTGGTATAATCGGTGGTCATGATCAGGTAGCCGCCGTAATACATCCACACATCGCCGGGGTAAGGGGCAAGGTCAGCATAAACACCGGTAAGTGCAGCATTAATATCACTTTCGGTCGAATATGCATTACCCGTTGTAAGGTCGCTGTACAATTTGGGTTCCAGTTTGGTACACCCAACTGCCAAAGCCGCCAAAACTATGATTAATGATATATATCTCATATCTTGTTTTATTTTAAATTTAACACAATTTGATTCCAATTAGAAATTCAGATTCAGACCAAAAGTAAACGAACGCATACTTGGGTAAGAGTTGAAATCGAGACCAGCACCTGCATTAGCAGTTAATCCTACACCACCTGATTCATAAGCTTTGGTATCAACTTCAGGATCCCAACCGGAATATTTGGTTATTACAATCAGGTTTTCAGCCATGAAATATACCCTGAGTGATTGCAGGTATTTGGATTTCGAAGGCAGGGTGTACCCTAATGTGAGGGTCTTCATGCGGAGGAATGAGGCACTCTCGATAAAGTGCGTATTGGTATATCCGCCGTATTTCGAGTAATAGAATCCATTGCGTGGAATATCAGTATCGGTATTGGTAGTTGTCCAGCGGTCGAGGGCATCGGTAGTGCGGTTCCATTCCAGGTTCATGTTGTTCATATTGAGCATATCCTGGCCCAGGGCAGCATACCAGAAATTAGTAAGGTCGAAGTTTTTATAGGAGAAGGTATTGGTTAAACCAAGCACTGCTTTGGGATAAGCTCTTCCGATAATGGTACGGTCGGCTGAGGTGATTTTTCCATCGGGAACACCATTGGGGCCCGAAATATCAGCAAACTTAGGATCGCCGGGTTTTGCATTTGGCTGAGGAGCATAGGTTTCGCCGGTTTGCATAACACCAATGTATTGGAAACCAAATAAGGAACCCAGGGGTTCGCCTTCGCGGATTACGCTGAATGATTCTTCGGAAACATTACCCATAGGTTTGGATGTTCCCAGGTAAATATCGGTACCACCTCCAAGGTTAAGCACTTTATTTTTGTTCATCGAGAAACTGAACTTGGTGTCCCATTTAAACGCTTCGATAAAGTTGCGCGAAGTGATTTCAAGTTCAAATCCTTTGTTTTCCATGTCGCCTACATTGCTGATACCGCTTGTGAAACCTGAATACATCGGAAGTTGTTTGCTGAGCAGCAGGTCGGAAGTTTTTTTGTAATACAGGTCGATGGTTGCCATTAAACGGGAATTAAAGAATCCCATATCGAAACCTGCATTGTACTGCGCTGTACTCTCCCATTTGAGATCAGGATTTTCAGGTGTACCCGGGTTCATATGAACACCACCGGTGTTGGTTGAGCCGTCGTAGGTAAGGTGCGAATTCGACATAAGTGCCATTGATGCATAGGAATTGGGTGTTTGGTCGTTACCCGTTA
>DGQJ01000261.1 GCA_002389705.1 Bacteroidales bacterium UBA4417 | reverse complement strand
GGTTTCTGCAACAGGATTACTTTCTGCGCTTCAGTTACCTGGCAGAAAAACAACAATAAAACGATAGGGATAAAGAGTAAACGTAGTTTCATGTTTTTAGACTTTTTAAAATTAAATTCTCCTCTTTCGAGGAGTGAAGGGGCGAAGGGAGATGGGGAGAAAAGCGATTGTGCTTGTACCTATCTTCTGTCTTTTGTCTTCCCTAACGGCCAAAGAAGTATGTCGGGCGTCTTCCGACTTCGGACTTCGGACTTCCGTCTCACTTCTCCCAATCTCTGACTTCCGACTTCCAGTTTCCGACTCCTTTCTTTTTCTCAACTAGTTATACATATTTAGCAAATTTAAACAGTCTCGTATTCTAAAACAAGGTTAAAAGTAAACAAATAGGTCGAATGCGTTGTGTTAAAAATAATCAAAAATAATATCACTGCTACAATTAAGGATGCCTGCTATTATGAAGCATTGGTTTTTTCCCGACATTTGTGCTTCCAGCCGTTTCAAGTACATGCATTACAAAATTTATTTTTTCATCCTCATTCTGAGTTTTTCTGCGCTACAAGGATGCCATTCTGTTTCAGGCGATTCGGTTATCATCCGCGGAACGTTAACCAATACTGCTGTTGAGCCTTTGTATGTTTACCAGCTTTTGCCTGCCAGTAAACCATTAGTCGATTCTGTTTTCACGGATGGATCGGGTAAATTCAGTATAACCCTGCCGGTGAAGCAACCCGGTTTTTATACCCTTAAACTTCGCAATGGCCAGGAAATTACGCTGGTATTAGCCCCAAATCAGAACATTACGATAACCGGAGATGGCCCAAACCTGCGAAAAAATTACCGGGTCGAGGGCTCGGACGATTCGAAACTATATGCCGAATACCAGCGCTTTACCAATGCTAATCTGAATGAGGTTGATTCGCTATCGAAAGTTTTTGCCGATAACCGCGAAAACAAGGATTTCGCGCAGCTGAAACCCCGGCTCGATGAAGCCTACCTGAAGATTTTTAACCGGCAGAAAGAAAGTGTGGCCGGTTTCGTGAAACAAAACATAAATTCTCTTGCATCGCTGCTGGTGATTGCCGAAAATTTCGGGCCTAACCCGGTACTCTCCGAGGAAACGCATCCTGAATTATTCCTGCAACTCGACAGTTCGCTTTTTCACCGATATCCCGAGAACTACCTGGTAAATGATTTCCACCTGCGGATGCTTGGGTTTAAAGCTGACCAGGCCGATCTGGAAGCCCACAATGCCATCCTGAAACCAGGCATGCCCGCACCAGAAATCAACCTGCCCAATGCTTCGGGCAACGAAATAAAACTTTCTTCACTCAAGGGAAAACTCACACTGGTATATTTCTGGAGCAGCTGGAATGCACTTTGCAGGCAAACCAACCTGAAACTGGCCCCGATTTATAGCAGGAACCACGATCGCGGGTTCGAAATATTTGCCGTGTCGGTCGACTCGGATGCTGACCTCTGGAAACGCGCCTATATGCTCGACAAAGCATACTGGACACAGGTGATTGATACCAGCGGGCTGAAATCGGAATATTGCAGAACTTACATGGTAAAATCGCTTCCTAAAATGATGCTCATCGGAAAAGACGGTCGTATACTTGCCCACAACCCGTCATTCGGGGAACTGGAAGAAATGATCAGGAAAAATATCTAAAACCATAACTTAACCCCTACATGACCTCAACAAAAACAAAAATATACTTTGCAAGCGATTTTCACCTGGGTATTCCCGACCGGGATAGCAGCCTGGTACGGGAAAAGAAACTGATCCGATGGCTCGATATGGTTCAGCAGGATGCCGAAGCTATTTACCTGATGGGCGATTTGTTCGACTTCTGGTTCGAATATAAAAATGTAGTTCCCAAGGGCTATACCCGGCTGTTCAGCAAGCTGGCCGAGATCACGGAAAAAGGCATCCCGGTTCATTTTTTTAAAGGTAACCACGATTTCTGGGCCTTTGATTACCTGCACGAAGAATCAGGCGTTACCATTCACGACGACACCCAGGAGATTGAATTGAAAGGCCGAAAATTCTTCCTCGCGCATGGCGACGGCCTGGGCCCCGGCGACCACGGGTATAAATTCCTGAAAAAAGTATTTTTATCAAAATTCAACCAATTCCTGTTCCGCTGGCTGCATCCGGATATCGGCATTAAAATGGGACTGTACTTCTCGCGCGGAAGCCGTATTTCGAATATGATCAAGCAGGATAAGGATGAAAACTTCTTCGAAACCGACAAGGAGTTCCTGCGGATATTTTCAACCGAAACCGCAAAACAAAACCCCGAAATCGATTACTTTGTTTTTGGCCACNNGGCGAATTCGATGGCGAAACTTTTGAAATAAAGTATTTCGAGAAATAAAAATCAGTAATTCCGTTTTTCACAACAGGTTTTGAAATCCGTTCGGATTCCGGAATTAATAAGAATTTTCATGGAATAAAAACACGGAAGTATGGGCAAAAAGGATAATTTTACACGCTGCGGCGCCTATCTTTCGATTTAATAATTTTTCGAACCAATATCGCGCATCCATTTGTTTTCACAACGCTTCAAACAAAAACAAAGATCAAAACACCCATGGAAAACCTGAAGACCTACATCCAATCCAACTCCCAACGTTTCCTCGACGAGCTGTTTGGCTTAATCCGTATTCCATCCATCAGCTCGCAGAGTGAGCACAAAGAGGATATGGTTAAAACCGCGCAATACATCGTGGATCAATTGCTGAAAGCCGGTGCCGACAAAGCCGAAATTATGCCAACCACCGGACACCCGGTAGTGTATGGCGAAAAGATAATTGATGCAACCTATCCAACCATACTCGTTTATGGCCATTACGATGTGATGCCTGTCGACCCGGTAGAACTCTGGCACTCCCCTCCTTTTGAGCCCGAAATTCGTGATGGAAAAATTTATGCCCGTGGCGCTGTCGACGACAAAGGTCAGTTGTTCATGCAGGTAAAAGCATTTGAATACCTCGTTAACACAAAACAGCTTAAGGCAAACGTAAAATGGATGATTGAAGGCGAGGAAGAAATGGGCTCGCCGGCGCTTGCGTTGTGGTTGCCCCAGCACAAGGATCTTTTGAAAGCTGACCTGATACTGGTATCGGACACCAGCATGATAGCCATAGATACTCCAAGCATTACAGTTGGCCTGCGCGGGCTTGCTTATATGGAAGTGGAAGTATCCGGCCCCGACAAG